>NZ_QTMC01000019.1:52944-99459 GCF_003602965.1 Bacteroides sp. AF25-5LB | reverse complement strand
CAGTACTTGCCCGAATCATATAAACCAAAATAGAACTTCATGTGATATTTCCCCGCCAGCCGAAGGAACATGTCCAACAAATCGACGGAAGGCATATAACACCCTTTGCCCAGCAAATGCGCCGAAGGATAAGTAATGAATTTGCGATAACCCGACCGGATCATTATGACCGTGTCAATTCCAATACTCTGCATATACCGGAAATCCTGATCCCATTCCCTTTCCCCCCAATTCTGATGGGGAATATCATGGGATATCTCATCCAAGAACGTGCCGGTAATTTTAAGTGCATCGCCCATGGGAACTAGCATGGAAGAGGCAGACTCTTGAGAAAAGAAGCAATCCCCATCACCCTCTCGCCCCAACAATGAAGGGGCCATGAATGCAGACGCACCGAACAAAGCGGTCCTCTTTAAAAAATCCCTGCGTGTTTTCATTATTAATAAAATTAAGATCAACCATTATATATTAAACCTATCGAATACACTTTTTTAAGATAAAAAATCAATTATGTTTTTCATTGTTTTAGATATTAATTGTTATTATTCAATTATCACGCTGCAAATATAGATATATTTATTATATTTGCAAGACTTAATAAAGTATTTAATTAATATATAACCTACAATTAATATATATTAACGCGTAATTACAAAACAATTTACATAATAACAAATCAAATACATAATATTTCAGAATAATAAATCCGTATTTATTAATATAATAAGCAAAATAGAGTAAATAACATAAAAATACATACATATGAAACAGAACTTATTAAAAGAAATGGAAACCGGGAGCAAGAATGCACTCTTAAAAAAAAGGATCATCACACATTATATATATAATGGGAGCTCCACTATTACCGACTTGGCCAAGGAACTCGATCTGAGTGTGCCCACAACCACCAAATTCATCAATGAAATGTGTGAGGACAACTATATAAACGACTATGGGAAACTGGAGACCAGTAGCGGCCGCCATCCAAGCCTATACGGACTCAACCCGGAATCAGGATACTTCATTGGAGTGGACATTAAGAAATTTGCCATAAACATCGGACTGATCAATTTCAAGGGGGATATGGTGGAAATCAGGATGAACATACCATACAAGTTCGAAAATACACAGGAAGCTTTGGAAGAACTGTGTGCACTCATCCGAAACTTCATAAAGGGAACGGAAATCAACGACAAGAAGATAATGAACATCTGCATCAACATCTCCGGAAGAGTAAATCCGGAATCAGGATATAGTTTCAGCATGTTCAACTTTTCAGAGCGTCCTTTGGCGGATGTATTGAATGAAAAAATAGGGTACCCGGTCTGCATAGACAACGACACAAGGGCCATGACCTATGGAGAGCATATGCAAGGATGCGTCAAAGGGGAAAAGGACATCATCTTTGTCAACATAAGCTGGGGACTCGGAATCGGCATCATCATAGACGGGAAGGTATACACGGGAAAATCTGGATTTTCCGGAGAATTCGGGCATGTCAATGTTTTCGATAATGAAATACTGTGCCACTGCGGCAAAAAAGGATGCCTGGAAACGGAAGCCTCAGGATCGGCACTACACCGCATCCTGTTGGAAAGAATCGGTAGCGGAGAAAGTTCCATACTATCAAAACGGACTGCAGAAAATCCGCCCACCTTGGATGAAATCATCACCGCAGTCAATAAAGAGGACTTGCTATGCATTGAGATAGTGGAAGAAATAGGCCAAAAACTGGGAAGGCAAATAGCTGGATTAATAAGCATATTCAATCCGGAACTAGTAATAATCGGGGGTACACTATCATCAACAGGAGACTATATAGTGCAGCCTATCAAAACGGCAATAAGGAAATACTCATTGAATCTGGTCAACAAAGACGCCACGGTGACTGTTTCCAAGCTAAAAGACAAGGCTGGAGTAGTTGGGGCCTGCATGCTGGCACGGAGCAGAATGTTCGAAATTTAAAACGACCATTGCCAGCATAATGGGATTGACAAAGAGTATACCAAGAACGCAACTATCATATGCAAAAATATTGAAAAAGCGAGTCAGTAGTTGGTTACTGATAAAAGCACAGAATAAACCAGCATCATGATAACCGATTTCCAATACTGCCTCATATTGTGGAATTCGAAAATGCAGATTATTAAACTGTCAATAAAGAGAAGATGGAATCTATAGGATATACTCGGAAATATTACGAACATAACAAAGATTTGGGAAAGTATACCCTAAGATAAGGACAGAAAAGCAAGAAGCCATCATTACGGGTATCTATATTACTATAATTCCCTATCTGTAGCCTGCGTAGTGGGTTTAGGTGACGGAAAGAGGTTGTGGCAATCACAATCTCTTTCTTTTTATGATACATGGGAAGCTGTTGCATTTCAGATAAAATCCTTTACCTTTGCCGGCAAACACATTTATCAAGATATCAGGATGAAGAAAGTACTTAAATTGGCCGGAGGATTCATGGTCGGGGCATGCATCGGTTTCGTAGGAGTAATAGGTGTAAGAGTCCTGGTTTTGGGAGACTCGTTCGACGGTTTACACAGCAAGTTTGCCGAAACCGGCATGCTGGAGACGGTAGGAATTTCCCTGTTAGCCATACTGATTCTGCTGTTCTCCATCTTCCTGCAAGTACTTCTGCACGAAGGCGGGCATCTTGTCTGCGGACTGGCAACCGACTACCGCTTCGTCTCCTTCCGCATCTTCAACCTTACCTTCATACGGAAAGACGGGAAATTATGCATCAAGCGTTTCAGCCTTGCCGGAACGGGAGGCCAATGCCTGCTTACCCCACCCGAAAGGCCTCTTGAAGATATCCCAACCACCTTGTACAACCTGGGTGGAGTGCTTGCCAACCTGCTGACCGCCATCCTTGCCTTCCTCCCCCTGCTGACCGTAGACGGGCTGCCTTACCTGCTGAAATTCTTCCTTCTGATGCTCTCTTTGATTGGCATTCTCCTTGCAGGGATGAACGGCATCCCCATGAAGATGGGCGGCATCGGCAATGATGCCGACAACATGTGCCTGCTTCTCAAGGACAGCAAGAGCAAGCAGGCACTGGTCACCCAGCTGCGCATCAACGCATTGGTGCAAGAGGGCATGCGTCCTAAGGACATGCCTGCCGAATGGTTCAGCCAAACGGAAGACATCAACTACAAAGATGCCCTGCAGGTCACCATAGCCTTGATGAGCGCCTCGCGCCTGCTCGACTGCGAAGAATGGGAAGCCGCCTACAATGCATTTGAGAAAATAATGAGCCACCGGCACGAAGTCATCGGGCTTTTGATAAAGGAAACCGCTTGCGAGCTGCTCTTCACCGCATTGGTGACAAAGAGGACCGCACGGGCAGAAGAATTATATACCGATGAGCTGGATACCTACATCCGGCAATATAAGGATGTGACGTCTTCCAAACAGCGGCTGCTCTGCGCCCTGGCACTCTACCGGGACAAGGATACGGCAAAGGCAAAAGAGATTTACGAAGCCACCTGCCAACGGAAAAACAAATACCTGATGCAGGGAGAAGTAGATTCGGACATAGCCTTGATGAAATCAATCCTTACCGCCAAGAATGCCTTGTAAGATGGAACGATATTTCTTTTACTTGTTATATCTGCTGCTTGGCTGCTCACTATGCGGTTGTAGCAGAAAACAAGCGCCAAAGCAGACACAAGACCCGGATACGGAGACCACCATCCCGTACGTCGACACCATAGCGGCACCCGTCCCTCCGGCTCCGGCTAAAAGCCGGACAGCCCGCTACCTGGACTCCCTCGGTTTCGTCAACATCGCCGAAGCGGACAGCAGCATCGCCATCGACTTGATGTACACCCGTGCCGACAACTTCACCGGAACCCTATTGTACGAAGACCTGAAAGAAGCCTACCTGCACCCCGATGCCATGAAAAGCCTGAAGCGGGCACAACGCCTACTGAAAGAACAGTACCCCGGCTACAGCCTCATCGTCTACGACGCAGCGCGCCCCTTGTCCGTACAGCAGAAGATGTGGAACGTAGTGAAAGGAACCTCCAAATACATCTATGTCTCCAACCCCTCACGCGGCGGCGGCCTGCACAACTACGGGTTGGCAGTAGACATCAGCATACTCGACGATAAAGGAACCCCTCTGCCCATGGGCACCCCGGTAGACCATCTGGGCAGGGAAGCCCACATCACAGAAGAAGCCGTGCTCGTGGCACAAGGCAAGCTGACGGAACAAGAACGTGAAAACCGGCTGCTGCTCCGGCAGGTAATGAAAGAAGCCGGATTCCACCCGCTACCCAGCGAATGGTGGCACTTCAATCGCGTCGGCAGGCAGACGGCGAAGGAGCGATACCGGGTCATCCCTTAACTCTCACCCCCAGCTTGTCCGAAAACTTAATTTTGCTATCGCTTTGACGCAGATGACACGGATTTTAATCTTCTTAATCTGCGTAATCAGCGTCATCTGTGTCTGAAAAATAATCAGACAGAAAGCTACGAATTCATGCCTTACTTTGCCCTTTTTGAGATAACTTTGCATCAGAATAAATAAGCCAAGCCATGCCTTTATCCCAAGACACCCTCCGTTTCATTCGCGAGCATCGTCGCGACGACGTGCGCAGCCTTGCTTTGCAGGCACGCCGCTACCCTTCGGTAGACATGCCCGCTGCCATCACACAAATTTCCGGCTGGCAGGTTGCCAAAGAGAAAATACCCGCATGGGCGAAGAACGACGACATCCTCTACCCCGCCCACCTCTCATTGGAGCAATGCTCCTCCCAAGCAACGGCACAGTATAAAGCGGAGATCATAGCTAACCTGCTATGCACAGAACAAGAGCATCCCGCGAAGGACAGCGCCCCTGCACCAGCCGCCACTTTTACCGACCTCACCGGAGGTTTCGGCATCGACTGCTCCTTCCTCTCCTGCTGCTTCGGGCACGCCACTTACGTAGAGCGCCAGGAAGCCCTCTGCCAGATAGCCGCACACAACTTTCCTGCCCTCGGCCTAAATCACATCTTCGTCTGCCACGCAGACAGCGTCCGCCATCTGCAAGAGATGGAACCCGTAGACTGCATATTCATAGACCCTGCCCGCCGCGACGGACACGGCGGAAAGACCATAGCCATCGGCGACTGCGAACCCGATGTAGCCACCCTGGAAGACCTGCTGCTCCGGAAGGCACGGCACGTACTGATAAAACTCTCCCCCATGCTCGACCTCACCCTTGCCATGAACGATTTGAAACATGTCCGCCAGGCACACATCGTCTCCGTAGGCAACGAATGCAAGGAGCTGCTGCTCTTGCTGGGACAAGGCGGAAGCCTGCCAACAGACGACGTCCCCATCCATTGCGTCAACTTCACCTCCGCCCCGGCTCCCCAAACCCTTGTCTTCACCCGCGGGCAAGAGAAAGAGTGTGCATGCCCCTACACTCCTCAACTGAAATCGTACCTCTACGAACCGAATGCCTCCGTGCTGAAAGCCGGAGCGTTCCGCAGCCTTTCCTTATTATATAAGGTTAAAAAGCTGCATCCCAACAGCCACCTCTACACTTCGGACAGCCTCCTTCCCGACTTCCCCGGCCGCAAGTTCCGAATCTCCTCCTCCTGCGGCTTCAGCAAGAAAGAAATGAAAGAGATGTTGGCTGCCGAGAAAAAGGCGAACCTCACCGTACGCAACTTTCCCGCCACCGTTGCCGAACTGCGCAAACGGCTGAAACTGGCCGAAGGGGGAGACTCTTATCTCTTTGCCACTACCCTGGCAGACGAAAAGAAGGTACTTATCCGCTGCCAGACTACCGGATAAGACACCAAACCCTATATCTTTCCTTGCACAAGATGTACATCTCATACTGTTCGAGATGTACATCTCATGCAGTCTGAGATGTGCATCTCGTGCATCCTTAGCATTAGTCTGCCAGACGACGACAAAAAGAGATAGCGCCGAAAGAGTACTACCTCCAAGAGCTTATGTAACTTCATTGTAACCGAATCGTTACCTGTTCTTCAACTCTCTGCAAAATCCGCGTAACGGCAACCTCCTACTTTTGCGGCAGATTATTAACAGATAATAACAATTATGAAACAGATCTTGAGAGCATTCTTATTCCTGCTCTTATTCACCGCCACCGGCAATACAGCCATGGCCGACGAAAAAGCAAATGTCACGAAACAAGGAACTGTACGCGGGCGTATCATTGACGCCACTAAACAGACTCTCCCGGGCGCTTCTATCTACATCGAGAAACTACACACTGGCGTGACGAGCGACGTCAACGGCTTCTACACTTTCTCTAACCTTGACCCGGGAACCTATACAGTAAAGGTGAGCTACGTGGGCTACTCGCCCGTAGAACTGAAAATCACCATCCCCGCAGGCCGCACACTGGAGAAAGACGTCGTGCTAAACGAAGGTGTGGAGTTGCAGGAAGTGGTGGTAGGCGGCGCCTTCCAGGGACAGCGCCGTGCCATCAACTCACAGAAAAACAACATGGGGATTACGAATGTAGTCTCTGCCGACCAGGTAGGCAAGTTCCCCGACTCCAACATCGGTGACGCCCTTAAACGCATCTCCGGCATCAACGTGCAGTACGACCAAGGCGAGGCGCGCTTCGGGCAAGTACGGGGCACGAGTGCCGACCTCAGCTCCGTCACCATCAACGGCAACCGCGTTCCCTCTGCCGAAGGCGATACGCGCAACGTACAGCTCGACCTCATTCCGGCAGATATGATTCAGACCATCGAAGTAAACAAGGTGGTCACTGCGGACATGGACGGCGACGCCATCGGCGGCAGCATCAACCTCGTCACCAAGAACTCCCCCTACAAGCGCACCATTGCCGCCACTGCCGGAACCGGCTACAACTGGGTGAGCGAAAAGGCGCAACTGAACCTTGGCTTCACCTACGGCGACCGCTTCTTCAACGACAAACTCGGCTTGATTGTATCGGCCTCCTATCAGAACTCACCTTCCGGCTCCTACGACACCGAATTCGTGTGGGAGCAGGACGATGACGGCAAGACGTACGTCAACGACTACCAAATCCGCCAATACTACGTCACCCGCGAACGCCAAAGCTACTCCGCCGCACTGGACTGGGACATCAATGCCAACCACAAACTCACCTTCAAAGGCATCTTCAACAACCGCAACGACTGGGAGAACCGCTACCGTACCACGCTGAAAGACCTTGACCCCGACGGCAACGCCACCGTACGCATACAGACCAAAGCCGGTACGCCGGACAACCGTAACGCCCGCCTGGAACGCCAGCGCACCATGGACTTTGCCCTCGGCGGCGAACACCTCTTCGGCTCACTCTCCATGGACTGGCACGCCAGCTATGCCAAAGCCAGCGAAGAACGTCCCAACGAACGCTACATCGACTTCCAACTGAAGAAACAGAAGTTCGACATGGACCTGAGCGACGAACGCGAACCGTTTGCCAGCCCCAAAGCAGGCTCTACCATGACGCTGAACGATGAATTCAGCCTGAAAGAGTTGACGGAACAGCAGGAAGACATCAAGGAGCAGGACCTGAAGTTCTCCGCCAACTTCAAGCTTCCCTTCAAGAACGGCAACAAGCTGAAGTTCGGCGCAAAGGTGGTGCGCAAGACCAAGGATAAAGAAGTGGACTTCTACGAATACTCTCCTCTGAACGAGGACGCCTTCATGACGAACAGCCTGGCAAATACAGTGGACCAAACCAACAAGAACTTCATGCCCGACAACAAATACCAGGCAGGCATCTACGCTAGCAAGGAATACACCGGCTCTTTAGACTTGAACAACGCTTCCCTCTTTGAGAAAGAGCAGGTGCAGGAAGAACTTGCCGGTAACTTCGATGCCCGCGAAACCGTGACTTCCGGCTACCTCCGCTTCGACCAAAAACTGACAAAAGACGTGGAACTGATGACCGGACTCCGCATAGAGAACACCAACCTTGCCTATACGGGACGCACCTACGATGCCGACGAAGACCTCACCAGTAAGACCGACCGTCAGCGCAACAGCTACATCAACTTCCTGCCGTCGCTGCTCGCCAAGTGGAATGTAAACGATGACTTCAAAGTGCGCGGTTCGTTTACCCAAACCTTGTCACGCCCCAAATACTCGGCCCTCGTGCCCAGTGTGAATATCAAGCGTTCCGACAACGAAATCACCATCGGAAACCCGGAGCTGAAACCTACCGTCTCCTACAACTTCGACTTGAGTGCCGACTATTACTTCCGCAGCATCGGTCTGATAAGCGCCGGCATCTTCTACAAGAAGATAGACGACTTCATCGTAGACCAGGTGAGCACCAACTACGAATACCAGGGTAACACCTACACCCGCTTCACCCAACCCAAGAATGCGGGCAACGCCAACCTGGTAGGGGTAGAGTTATCCTACCAGCGCGACTTCAGCTTCATTGCTCCCGCTCTGAAATGTGTAGGTTTCTACGGAACGTACACCTACACCCACTCCCGTGTGGAAGACTTCAACTTCGAAGGCCGCGAGAATGAGAAAGACTTGAGCATGCCAGGTTCTCCGGAGCATACCGCAAACGCTTCCCTATACTTTGAGAAAGGCGGCCTGAACCTGCGTCTGAGCTATAACTTCGCTTCCGACTTCATCGACGAAATGGGAGAAAGCACCTTCTACGACCGCTACTACGACAAAGTGAACTATATGGACGTAAACGCGAGCTATACCTTCGGAAAGAAATTCAAGACTACCTTCTACGCCGAAGCCAACAACCTGCTGAACCAGCCACTACGCTACTACCAGGGCACGAAAGACCGTACCATGCAGGCAGAATACTACGGCGTGAAAGTGAATGCAGGAGTGAAGATTAATTTTTAATGATGACTGATTATGAAGAAACTATTCCTTTTATTATTGGTTGCCCTACTCGGCAACGCGGCTATTGCCCAAATTACCGATTACTCCATCTTCGACAAGAAGTTCAACTTCTACGTAGCCAACGACCTCGGCCGCAACGGCTACTACGACCAGAAACCCATTGCCGAACTGATGGGACAGATGGCAGAGAACGGCGCAGACCCCGAATTCGTACTTGCCACCGGCGATGTACACCATTTTGAAGGTGTACGCAGTGTGAACGACCCTCTTTGGATGACCAACTACGAACTTATCTACAGCCATCCGGAGCTGATGATAGACTGGTTCCCCCTGCTGGGCAACCACGAATACCGCGGCAATACGCAAGCTGTGCTCGACTACAGTAACGTCAGCCGCCGCTGGACAATGCCTGCCCGTTATTATACCAAGACATTCGAGGATAAAGGCGCTACTATCCGCATCCTTTGGGTAGACACCGCCCCGATGATTGACAAATACCGCAATGAAAGCGATACCTATCCCGATGCCTGCAAGCAGGACTACCGGAAGCAACTTGCCTGGGTGGACTCCGTACTGAGCGCCGCCAAGGAAGACTGGGTTATCGTTGCCGGACACCATCCCATCTATGCCGAAACCCCGAAGGACGAGAGCGAACGCGCGGATATGCAGGCACACCTCGATCCCATTCTGCGCAAGCACAAGGTGGATATGTACATCTGCGGGCACATCCACAACTTCCAGCATGTACGCGTGGCAGGCAGCGACATCGACTATATCACCAATTCCGCCGGTTCGCTCGCCCGCAAGGTGAAGCCCATCGAAGGAACCGTATTCTGCAGCCCCGAACCGGGTTTCTCCATTGTATCGGCCAGCAAAAAGACACTGGAACTGCGCATGATTGACAAGAAAGGAAATGTACTGCACACGGTGACGCGCAGCAAAT
The DNA here is from genome assembly GCF_003602965.1 of Bacteroides sp. AF25-5LB. Lineage (NCBI taxonomy): Bacteria > Pseudomonadati > Bacteroidota > Bacteroidia > Bacteroidales > Bacteroidaceae > Bacteroides > Bacteroides sp. AF25-5LB. Next base: position 89,675 of record NZ_QTMC01000019.1, on the reverse strand, counting down.
AACCTACTAAACTCTTCGCGACAGAAAATCCGGAAATGTTGAAGAAAATACAGTCACACTGAAGAATACATCGAAAAGTTTTCAAAACAAAACAGAAAAGGATCTTGCAGGAGATAATAGATGAACTGTAATATTATCACCGAATACGAAAAAGCTTGTACTTGCGGGATAAAGGGAAATCATGATTTCCCTTTATCCCGCAAGTCATCCTTGGGTATGGTCGTCTCACTGCCGTCACGCGTAGCTATGTAGTGAGGAGACATGATTTCGATGCCTGCTTCGTTGAAAACATCCTGGATATTCTGATGCAAATCAGAGTAAATCTGGCTAAGGCTGTTGGCATCCCTGATATAGGCATTCACTTGATAAACCGGATAATAATCCTGAAGGGAAGTTTCCAATATAAACGGGCGGGGATCATCTATCACTCCAGGGGTATTCAATGCAGCCTCTATCAACAGCTGGTGTGTCTTCCGCCACGGAACATCGTAGCCAATACTGACCTCCGAATGGATAATCAATCCATACTCACGGGCAGACTGGCTGTAATTGACCGTATGGGAAGACATGATGAAAGAGTTCGGAATGGTCACCACCTCATTCTTCGGGGTACGGATGCGGGTGACAAGCGGCGTTTTCTCAATGATGTTGCCCGTAGTGTCGTTCAGCTTGATGCGGTCACCCAGCTTGAAAGGTCGCATGTAGGTTATGACCAGCCCTGCAATGATATTGCCGATAACTGTACTGGAGCCGAGCGAAACAATCAAGCCGACAAACACAGAGATTCCCTGGAAGACTCCCGACTTGGAACCCGGCAAATAAGGGTAAATCATGGCAATCATAAACGCATAAAGCAAGAAGCGCACAATGTGATAGGTAGGAATGGCCCAATCCGGATAGAAGCCGTTTATCTTCAGCCGTTCAGCCTGCACCTCATTGGCAAGATAGCGCACCAGTCTGACTAAATACTTCACCGCATAGCATATCACAAAGATAGTGAACAGATTGGGTATATAGTCGGTTATTCCATTCAGAATGACCTTTATAGGATTCCAGATGTAGGAGAATAATGTATAAGCCAAACTCTTGGTCTGAGGGAAAATGGAGAATAACAGTGGAACTGTCAGCAACAACTGCAACAGCATGACCACATAACGCACCAGATTGGCAGCAAACACCAGCAGGTTGACCTGCTTCTGCGTATCCAACAATTCATAATCCTGAATGGAGATCGGTTTCAGTTTGGTATCCTTCAGTTTCTGGATGCGTAGTTTGAGCTTTCTGAACAGCCAGTTAGTAAACTTGAATAGGAAGAATTGTCCTACAAGCACCAGGATAAAATACAAGATGCGTTTACCCAACTGCCACAAGCTATGCTCCTTCTGCATGGCTTTTAGTTTGTCCACCACGACATGCCTCTTGCTGGCGGCCAGCTGGTCGCGAGTACAGTTTTCCCACAAAGCATCCTGATCGGTAAAGGAAATGATGACCTTTTCGCCATACATCAAGTCCGTAACAATATCCGTACTCTCCAAATAAACAGAGTCCGGACGCAGACTGAAACGCGTGCCCAATGCTTCGATGACGCTACTTACATCCTTGGCCCGCTGCTGAGGCGTATGCCCTCCACGCTTGGCATATAGATAGAACAAGGTGTCCTTCTCTACCACCACCGGAATACCCGGCGTCACCGTCCGCAACGAATCAATGCGTTGTTTCTGCAATGCCAGTTTCACCGAATCGGCCGCATAGCCCGCCAACTTCATCTGCTCCATTTCCATCCGCAAATTCGCCTCGTTCAGCCGGGCTGTTTCCAACTCCCGCCGGACAAGCGACAACTGAATCGAATCGGAGTCGGTCCTTGCCACTGTGACACTCCCCACACTATCCTCCCCTAAAACACTGAGCACTTTATCTACCAGCTGAGCTGACACTCCGCCCGCCAGCATCAACAGCCAACTAAGACAGAAAGTACGGATAACCTTCATATATAAACTTCTTGATTTGATTCTTTAATTATGCAAGCATACCCAATAAATGCTCCAAACATACAGAATGTTTTTAACTTCCTATCCTAATCAACATAACTTTTTCATGCAAACATGAAAATTCTATATCCAGTTTGCATTATCTTTGTACTCAAAATTGACATACTTATGGATATATTGTTTCTTGTCGGAGGACTGCTCCTCATTCTTTTGGGTGCCAATGGCTTGACAGATGGTGCCGCATCCGTTGCCAAACGTTTCCATATACCGTCCATCGTCATCGGGCTCACCATTGTTGCCTTCGGTACTTCCGCACCGGAACTCACCGTCAGCATCTCCTCTGCTCTCAAAGGCAGTGTAGACATTGCCATTGGTAATGTGGTGGGAAGCAATACGTTCAATACCCTGATGATTGTGGGTTGTACAGCCCTTTTTGCCCCGATAGCCATCACCCGCAATACACTGAAACGCGAAATACCCCTTTGCATCCTTTCATCCTTCGTCCTGCTGATTTGTGCCAACGATGTCTTTCTGGACGGCGGTGGGGAGAACATACTCAGCATCACCGACGGCCTATTGCTGCTATGCTTCTTTGCCATTTTCCTGAGTTATACTTTTGCCATCGCAAAAAGGGATGGAAGTATGAAGGAACCGGAAAAAGAGCACTTGCAGGAAGAAGACGAAATCAGACTGTTACCCGCGTGGAAGTCTACCCTATACATTCTCGGCGGACTTACCGGCCTCATCATCGGAGGTAATTTCTTTGTAGACGGCGCCAGCGGCATAGCCCGCGGATTGGGTGTCAGCGAATCCATCATCGGCCTTACGCTCGTAGCAGGCGGCACATCACTGCCCGAACTTGCCACCTCCATCGTAGCCGCCTTGAAGAAAAACCCCGAAATAGCCATCGGAAACGTCATCGGAAGCAATCTCTTCAATATATTCTTTGTGCTGGGTTGTTCGGCCTCCATCACTCCACTGCGTCTGACGGGCATCACCAATTTCGATTTGTGGGTACTTGTTGGGGCCAGCCTCCTGCTTTGGCTGTTCGGTGTCTTTTTCGGGAAACGCATCATCACCCGGCTGGAAGGGAGCATTCTGATTCTCTGCTACATTGCCTACACAGCGGTACTGATATACAACCTCTAACAGCAAATTTACAGACACTCTACGCGGTATTTTAAAGATTATCACGTATCTTTAAATAAGGCAAGCTGCATCTCGGCATAAAAAATAAGCAAGCTTATTTTGTTCTACTCTCAGTTTGCATTACCTTTGCCACCTCAATATTGAACAACTATGGCAATTACAATCAAGAAAGTAACCACAAGACGGGAATTGAAACGCTTTATCCGTTTCAACTACCTGCTATACAAAAACAACCCTTATTCCGTCCCCGACCTTTTCGATGACATGCTCAACACCTTCAACAAGAAGAAAAACGCTGCATTTGAATTTTGTGAAGCCGACTATTTCCTGGCTTATCGGGAAGGTAAAATCGTAGGACGTGTAGCTGCCATCATCAACCACAAGGCAAACCAAACCTGGAACAAAAAGGAAGTCCGCTTCGGCTGGATAGACTTCATCGACGATGCGGAAGTCTCCGATGCCCTGATTCGCACCGTGGAAGAATGGGGAAAAGAACGGGGAATGACACATATACAAGGCCCGCTGGGATTCACAGACTTCGATGCCGAAGGTATGCTTATCGAAGGATTCGACCAGCTCAGCACCATGGCCACCATTTATAACTATCCCTACTATCCGCAACATATGGAGCGCATGGGATTTGAGAAGGATGCCGATTGGGTGGAGTACAAAATCTACATTCCGGATGCCATACCCGACAAGCACAAGCGCATCTCCGACCTCATCCAGCGCAAGTATAACCTCAAGATAAAGAAATACACATCGGCCAAGAAGATTGCCCAAGACTACGGTCAGGCCATCTTCGAACTGATGAACGAAGCCTATCAGCCCCTCTACGGTTATTCTGCACTGAGCCAACGGCAGATTGACCAATACGTCAAGATGTACCTGCCCATCCTCGACCTTCGCATGGTGACACTGATTACCGATGCCGATGACCAGCTGCTTGCCGTAGGCATTTCTATGCCATCCCTCGCCGAAGCGTTGCAAAAAGCCCACGGGCGCCTGCTTCCTATGGGTTGGTATCACCTGGCCAAGACCATCTTCTTGAAGAAATATCCCAAAATGCTCGACTTGCTGCTGGTTGCCGTAAAACCGGAATATCAGAACAAGGGCGTCAATGCACTGCTGTTCTCCGACCTTATCCCCGTCTATCAGCAACTTGGTTTCGAGTATGCCGAAAGTAATCCGGAGCTGGAATTGAACGGCAAAGTACAAGCGCAATGGGAGTACTTCAAGACGGAACAGCACAAACGGAGAAGATGCTTTGTGAAGGGAATAAAATAAATTCTAAATCCAGAATATAAGCTTGTCAGAAGTCCATAAAAGACATTATTTTTTTGCGAACCCCCGAATTTCTCATTACCTTTGTCGCAATGCGCAATATGAAGGAATAACGTACTTATGGAAGATAACAACAATATGACCCTGCCGCTGGAAGAAGCAGACAACAATATCACAGAGAGCCCCGTTTCCAGCGTAGAATATACCGACGACAACATCCGCCACCTGGACGACATGGAGCATATCCGTGTCCGTTCCGGTATGTACATAGGCCGTCTGGGCGACGGCTCACAGAACGACGACGGTATCTATGTGTTGCTGAAAGAAGTGATGGACAACAGCATCGACGAGTTCAAGATGGGTGCCGGAAAGCGTATAGAAGTGACTATAGAAGACGGCCTGCGCGTCAGCGTGCGCGACTATGGACGAGGCATCCCGCAAGGCAAACTGGTAGAGGCAGTCAGCAAACTGAATACCGGGGGTAAATATGACTCGAAGGCTTTCAAGAAAAGTGTCGGACTGAATGGCGTGGGCATCAAGGCGGTCAATGCGCTGAGTAGCCGTTTCGAGGTACGCAGCTACCGCGACGACAAAGTACGTACCGTCATCTTCGAGAAAGGAACGCTGTTGAGTGATGTGACCGAAGACTCGACAGAAGAAAACGGAACTTATATCTTCTTTGAACCGGACAACACGCTCTTCTACAACTATTCCTTCCAGAACCAGTTCGTAGAAACCCTGCTGCGCAACTACACCTACCTGAATACGGGCCTCACCTTCATTTACAACGGACAGCGCATCGTCTCCCGCCACGGGCTGGAGGACTTGCTGAAAGACAACATGACCAGCGAAGGCCTTTACGACATCATCCACTTGAAAGGAGAGGACATCGAGATTGCCTTCACACATACCAATCAATACGGTGAAGAGTACTACTCCTTTGTCAACGGGCAGCACACCACCCAAGGCGGTACACACCAGACTGCCTTAAAGGAACACATTGCCCGTACCATCAAGGAATTCTACAACAAGAACCAGGAGTATGCCGACATACGCAACGGACTGGTAGCCGCCATCGCCATCGACGTGGAAGAACCCATGTTCGAAAGCCAGACCAAAACGAAACTGGGCAGCAACAACATGTGGCCTGCCGCGCCGCAGGAGCACAAGCCCGCCGGCCCCACAGTAAACAAATACGTAGGAGACTTCATCAAGACGGAAGTGGACAATTACCTCCACAAGAACCCGCTTGTGGCCGAAGTGATGCTGCAAAAGATACAGGACTCCGAGAAAGAGCGCAAAGCCATTGCCGGCGTCAACAAGCTGGTACGCGAGCGCGCCAAGAAAGCCAACCTGCACAACCGCAAGCTGCGCGACTGCCGTTACCACTTGAGTGACGGTAAAGGCAAGGATCAGGAAACCGAATCCTGTATCTTCATTACCGAGGGAGACTCTGCCAGCGGCTCCATCACCAAGAGCCGTGACGTGAATACCCAAGCAGTATTCAGCCTGCGTGGTAAACCGCTAAATACCTACGGACTGACCAAGAAAGTAGTTTATGAAAACGAAGAATTCAACCTGCTCCAAGCAGCCTTGAATATAGAAGACGGCATAGAAACACTGCGCTACAACAAAGTCATCGTAGCCACCGATGCCGATGTGGACGGCATGCATATCCGCCTGCTGATTATCACCTTCTTCCTGCAGTTCTTCCCCGACCTGATAAAGAAGGGACATGTATACATCCTGCAAACTCCGCTCTTCCGCGTGCGCAACAAGAAGAAGACAAGCTATTGCTACACTGAGGAGGAACGTGTGAAAGCCATTGAAGAACTGGGTCCCAACCCCGAAATCACCCGATTCAAAGGTCTGGGAGAAATCTCGCCAGACGAGTTCAAGCATTTCATCGGCAAGGACATGCGTCTGGAGCAAGTGTCGCTGCGCAAGACAGACCTCGTAAAGGAACTGCTGGAATTCTACATGGGTAAGAATACCATGGAACGGCAAAACTTTATTATCAACAACTTGGTTATAGAAGAAGACTTGGCATCATGAGAAGAGCTATCTTTCCGGGAACATTCGACCCATTTACTATCGGACACTCCTCGGTAGTGAGCCGTGCACTAACTTTCATCGACGAAATCGTTATAGGAATCGGCATCAATGAAAACAAGAACACGTATTTCCCCCTGGAAAAGCGCGAACAGATGATACGGGACTACTACCGGAATGAGCCGCGCATCATTGTGCAGTCATACGATTGCCTGACCATCGACTTTGCCCGGCAGGTAGATGCCAGCCTAATTATACGCGGCATACGCACCGTCAAGGATTTCGAATATGAGGAAACCATTGCCGACATCAACCGCAAACTGACCGGCATAGAAACCATCCTGCTCTTCACCGAGCCGGAACTTACCTGCGTCAGCTCCACCACTGTGCGCGAACTACTGCAATACGGCAAGGACATCAGCATGTTCATACCGGAAGGAATGGAGATTAGGGATTAAGGATTAGGAATTAAAATGGAGATGATGAAGAAACTATTTACTATTATAATATGTATATGCGCGATGACGGCGCAAGCGCAAAAGCCGAATAATGAAGCCCTGCGCAAACTACAGATGGCAGAGTTTGCCATCACCAACCTCTATGTGGACAAGGTGGATGAAGACAAGCTGGTGGAAGAAGCCATCATCAAGATGCTGGCACAACTCGACCCGCACTCCACCTACAACAATGCCGAAGAAGTAAAGAAAATGAACGAGCCGTTACAAGGCAATTTCGAGGGCATCGGTGTACAATTTCAGATGATAGAAGATACCCTGCTTGTGATACAACCCGTCAGCAACGGTCCTTCCGAGAAAGTGGGTATCCTTGCCGGTGACCGTATCGTAGCCGTCAACGACAGTGCCATTGCCGGAGTAAAAATGAGCACGGAAGATATTATGAGCCGCCTGCGCGGACCGAAAGACTCGGAAGTGAAACTGACCATCGTACGCCGTGGCGTGGAAGACCAGCTGTACTTCAACGTAAAACGTGACAAAATTCCCATCCTCAGTCTGGATGCCTCTTACATGATACAACCCAAAATTGGCTATATACGCATCAACCGCTTTGGAGCAACCACTGCTGAAGAATTTGCAGAAGCCCTGAAAAGCCTGCAGAAAAAGGGGATGAAAGACCTAATCCTCGACCTGCAAGGAAACGGAGGAGGGTATCTGAATGCCGCCATCGACCTTGCCAACGAGTTTCTCAAGCAAAAAGAACTCATTGTCTACACCGAAGGAAGGGCTTCGCGCCGCAGTGATTTCTTTGCCAAAGGTACGGGCAACTTCAAGAACGGACGCCTCATCGTATTGGTGGACGAGTACTCCGCTTCTGCCAGCGAAATCGTGACCGGGGCCATTCAGGACTGGGACAGAGGTGTGATAGTAGGGCGCCGCACATTCGGTAAGGGACTGGTACAGCGTCCTATCGACCTGCCGGACGGTTCCATGATTCGTCTGACCATAGCCCGTTACTATACCCCTTCGGGGCGTTGCATCCAGAAGCCTTACGACAGTACCGCCAACCTCGATGGTCGTCTGAGTGGAGAAAACAGTCAGGATAAATATAATCAGGAACTGATAGACCGCTTCAATCATGGAGAAATGATTCATGCGGACAGTATCCATTTTGCCGACTCCCTGAAAGTGCAGACCAAACGTATGGGGCGTACCGTTTACGGAGGTGGAGGTATCATGCCCGACTTTTTCGTCCCCATCGACACTACCCAGTACACAGACTATCACCGCAATCTCGTAGCCAAAGGCGTGGTTATCAAAGCCACTACCGGCTACATCGAGAAACACCGGAAGGAGCTGCAGAACAAATACAAGAAATTTGAAGCCTTCAACGAGAAATTCGAGATAGACGAAAACTTCCTTGCCGAAATACGTGCGCTTGCCGACAAGGAGAAAATCAAGTTTGACGAGAAACAGTACCACCAATCCCTACCGCTCATCAAGACACAACTCAAAGCCTTGATTGCCCGTGACCTATGGGACATGAACGAATACTTCCAGGTGATGAACAATACGAACCAGAGCGTACAGCAAGCTCTAAAAGTGTTGAATGACGACATTTACAGTACCATTATTCAATAGCCGGCTTGAAACCGACATTAGGCGCGGATTATGCGGAATACGTAAACTAAATCCGCGTAATCCGCGCCTAAAATTATTCTCCAAACAGCCATTTATTCAACCACTTGTTGACATAGATATTGACCACAGCACATCCTGCACCGATTGCAGCCCCCGCCAATACATCCGACGGATAATGCACTCCCTCGTTCATACGGGAAACTCCCACGGAACAAGCCCACAAGGCAGACGGAGCTATCACATACCATTTAGGATACTTCACACTGAGCGAGGTGGCAAGGGCAAAAGCCGTTGCCGTATGCCCGGAAGGAAAAGACGGGCTGCCTTCATGACTATATGCATGTACTCTGTCGGGATATTTATCATAAGGACGTTCACGACCCACCAGATACTTCATTCCATAAGTCACAACAAAAGCCCCCGCCACACTTGTACCTACGTAGACCGCATCTTTCAGCAAACCCTTATCATGTTTTATCCAAGCGGCAACGGCCATCGCCACCGGAACACCGACAGCAATATAGGGCTCCGAACGTGAAATTATCTTATTATAGTTACGGACAAACTTGCCATCCCAACTGTTAACCCGGTGCAAAGTGTTGATATCCCAATTCTGTGCCGAAAGACCGGATACAACAAGGCAGATAAAATATACAAAAAAAACAGCCTTTTTCATAAGTCCTTTATACTAGTTTGACGCAAAGATAGGACAAATAGATAGAGTTTTCACAAAAAAATTCTATCTTTGTTGCCACATTTATAATAATTTGCTAATCATTTCATGAGACTGGAAACTTACTGCAACCGACAGATTGATTGTGTGGTATGTCCTCAAAAATCAGAAGAAGTATTGGTTTACCGCCACTATCCCAAGGGACAACATTTCTCTGCTGAAAAGTGCACACAGAACTGCATGATATTTATGCTGAAAGGCGAATTACTTGTAAACAGTAACGAATATCCGGGCACCACTCTCCAAAGTCGCCAGCTCATCCTGCAAGCCATCGGCTCCAAAGTAGAGCTCTTGGCTCTAACCGAAGTGGAATATATTGTCTATTGGTTCACCGAGCTCCCCCTAATTTGCGAAGAGCGTTACAAAGAGATACTGAAACGCTCGGAAGCCCCCCTGATTTACACCCCGCTTACAGCAATTCCCATGCTCGAAGGACTTCTGAAAAGCCTTGCCTGCTACCTCAACGAGCAGCCTTATGCGTGCAGCAAATACATTGAAATGAAATGCCAGGAACTGGCATACATATTAACATGCTACTATCCACTACACCAAATCAGTACATTTTTCTACCCCATCAGCACTTATACGGAAAGCTTCCAGTATTTCGTCATGCAGAACTACGACAAAGTGAAGAATGTGGAGGAGTTTGCCCACCTCGGCGGATATACCACCACCACATTCCGTCGTATGTTTAAAAACATGTATGGGGTCCCGGTATATGAGTGGATTCTGGACAAGAAACGCGAAGGAATTCTGAACGACCTGCAATATACCAAACAACGCATTTCAGTCATCAGCGCCCGCTATGGCTTTGATTCCCTATCCCACTTTGCCCACTTCTGCAAAGACTCTTTCGGAGACACACCCCGCGCCCTGAGAAAACGTTTGGCAAACGGAGAAAAGATTTCCATTATCTGCAAAGAGCAAGGCAAAGACCAGGAGGACGAGTAAACCTTTTACTTGTCCGCAAACTTCGCATCCTGCCGGATTACGGAATTATTTCTTTAATCGCTTGCTTTATCGCTGGATTTCTCCTATTTTTGCGAAACATTTACAGAAGTATCCTGATAGAACAAATTTTCAAACTATTAAATAACTTAAATTCAATCATTTATGTGGTTAAGTAATTCATCTGTAGGAAGGAAAGTGGTGATGAGCGTTACCGGTATCGCCCTTGTCCTGTTTCTGACATTTCACATGGCGATGAACCTGGTTGCATTAGTCTCGGCTAATGGCTACAACATGGTTTGTGAGTTCTTGGGAGCAAACTGGTACGCATTGGTGGCTACGGTAGGTCTGGCTGCCTTATTCATCATCCACATCATCTACGCTTTCTGGTTGACTATGCAGAACCGTAAGGCACGTGGTAGCGAACGCTATGCCGTTACGGAAAAGCCCAAGACTGTGGAATGGGCTTCTCAAAACATGCTCGTATTGGGTATCATCGTAATCGTAGGTTTGGGCCTGCACCTCGTAAACTTTTGGGCTAAAATGCAGCTTCCCGAGTTGATGCACAACATGGGCATGCATGCCGACACCCTCACGCTGGCATATGCAGCCAACGGTGTCTATCACATTCAGAACACCTTCAGCAATCCGGTATTCGTAGTGCTTTACCTTGTTTGGCTGGGCGCATTGTGGTTCCACCTCACTCACGGTTTCTGGAGCTCCATGCAGTCTTTGGGCTGGAACAACAAAGTATGGATTAACCGTTGGAAATGTATCTCCAACATCTATTCTACTATCGTTGTCCTCTGCTTCGCTCTGGTAGTTGTCGTATTCTTTGCAAAATCATTGTGCGGCGCTTGCTAAATTCAAATTGTAAATGACTAAATTGTAAATTGCATTATGACTAAGATAGATTCTAAAATACCGGAAGGACCGGTGGCTGAGAAATGGACCAATTATAAGGCTCACCAAAAATTAGTAAACCCTGCCAACAAACGTCGTCTGGACATCATCGTAGTAGGAACCGGACTTGCCGGTGCCAGTGCTGCCGCCTCTCTGGGCGAAATGGGTTTCAGAGTATTCAACTTCTGTATCCAGGACTCTCCGCGCCGTGCACACTCCATCGCTGCACAAGGTGGTATCAATGCTGCTAAGAATTACCAAAACGACGGTGACTCTGTGTACCGTCTGTTCTACGATACAGTAAAAGGTGGCGACTACCGTGCCCGCGAAGCCAACGTTTACCGTCTGGCTGAAGTATCCAACAATATTATCGACCAATGCGTTGCACAAGGTGTTCCTTTCGCCCGCGAATACGGCGGTACACTGGACAACCGTTCTTTCGGTGGTGCCCAAGTATCACGTACTTTCTACGCTAAAGGTCAGACCGGACAGCAGCTGTTGCTGGGTGCATACTCTGCATTGAGCCGCCAGGTGAACGTAGGTACCGTAAAACTGTACACCCGCTACGAAATGGAAGATGTTGTCCTCATTGACGGACGTGCCCGCGGTATCATTGCAAAGAACCTCGTTACCGGTAAATTGGAACGTTTTGCCGCCCACGCTGTGGTAATCGCTACCGGTGGTTACGGCAATGCCTACTTCCTTTCTACCAATGCAATGGCATGTAACTGCTCTGCTGCAATGGCTTGCTACCGTAAAGGTGCCTGGTTTGCCAACCCTGCTTACGTACAGATTCACCCCACTTGTATTCCGGTTCACGGTGACAAGCAGTCCAAACTGACTTTGATGTCCGAATCTCTGCGTAACGATGGCCGTATCTGGGTTCCGAAGAAGCTGGAAGATGCCAAGAAACTGCAGGAAGGTACACTGCAAGGAAAAGATATTCCCGAGGAAGACCGCGACTACTACCTGGAACGCCGTTATCCGGCATTCGGTAACCTCGTTCCGCGTGACGTTGCCAGCCGCGCTGCCAAAGAACGCTGCGACAAGGGCTTCGGCGTGAACAACACCGGTCTTGCCGTATTCCTTGACTTCTCCGAAGCTATCAACCGTCTGGGTAAAGATGTCGTTGCACAACGTTACGGCAACCTCTTCGATATGTATGAAGAAATCACTGATGTCAGCCCATACGAAAACCCGATGATGATTTATCCGGCTATCCACTATACCATGGGTGGTATCTGGGTTGACTACGAACTGATGACCTCCATCAAGGGACTGTTCGCCATCGGTGAATGTAACTTCTCCGACCACGGTGCAAACCGCCTCGGTGCTTCCGCCCTGATGCAAGGTCTGGCCGATGGTTACTTCGTATTGCCTTACACTATCCAGAACTATCTGGCCGACCAGATTACAGTTCCCCGTTTCTCTACCGACCTGCCCGAATTTGCAGCTGCAGAAAAGGCCGTTCAGGAGAAGATTGACTGGATGATGAACATCAAGGGTAAGAAGTCTGTAGACTCTATCCACAAGGAACTGGGCCACATTATGTGGGAATATGTAGGTATGGGACGTACGGCCGAAGGCTTGAAGGAAGGTCTGAAGAAGCTGAAAGAAGTCCGCAAGGAGTTCGAGAAAGAACTGTTCATCCCGGGCGACAAGGAAGGTATGAATGTAGAACTCGACAAGGCTATCCGTCTGTACGACTTCATCACTATGGGCGAGCTGGTTGCTTACGATGCACTGAACCGTAACGAAAGCTGCGGCGGTCACTTCCGTGAAGAATATCAGACTGAAGAAGGCGAAGCCAAGCGTGACGATGAAAACTACTTCTACGTGGCTTGCTGGGAATATCAGGGTTCTGACGAAAAGGAACCGGTATTGCTGAAAGAGCCGCTGGTTTACGAAGCAATCAAGGTACAGACTCGTAACTACAAGAGCTAATCGGGAAGTTGAACATTTAAAGAATTAAAGAAAATGGATAAAAATATATCATTTACGCTCAAGGTATGGCGCCAGAAGGGTCCGAAAGCAAAAGGCGCTTTTGAAACATACCAAATGAAAGATATCCCGGGCGATACTTCATTCCTCGAAATGCTGGATATCCTGAACGAACAGCTGATTTCTGAAGGTAAAGAACCGGTTGTATTCGACCACGACTGCCGCGAAGGTATCTGCGGTATGTGTTCGCTCTACATCAACGGACACCCCCACGGTCCTGCAACCGGCGCTACGACTTGCCAGATTTATATGCGTCGTTTCAACGACGGCGATACCATCACTGTTGAACCGTGGCGCTCTGCCGGTTTCCCGGTTATCAAGGACTTGATGGTCGACCGTACGGCCTACGACAAGATTATGCAGGCAGGCGGCTACGTCAGCGTACGTACCGGTGCTCCCCAGGATGCCAACGCTATCCTGATTCCGAAGCCCATCGCTGACGAGGCTATGGATGCTGCCAGCTGTATCGGTTGTGGTGCTTGTGTGGCTGCTTGTAAGAACGGTTCTGCTATGCTGTTCGTTTCTGCCAAAGTGAGCCAGCTGAACCTGTTGCCCCAAGGCAAACCGGAAGCATTGCGCCGTGCCAAGGCTATGTTGAGCAAGATGGACGAACTCGGTTTCGGTAACTGTACCAATACCCGTGCGTGCGAAGCTGAATGCCCGAAGAATGTTTCCATCAGCAACATTGCTCGTTTGAACCGCGACTTTATCATTGCGAAACTGAAAGACTAATCCGGTCTTTCTGCAAATAATATAGGATGCGCTTCGGATAAACCTTTTGAGCAAGCTCAGATTTATCACTCAGCTTTCACTATATTTGATTAATATCACAAGAGACTCCTCTGCCGGGAAACCGCCGGAGGAGTTTTTTTATGACATGCCGCTTACTTCAGATAAATTGCCGGCACGCAAGCTACGGGGAGAAGCCCCGAAATTCTTTTTGCAGAAATTGGAAAAATGAGGCAGCGATTCAAAGCCATATTTATAGCAAATCTCTGATATGGAAGCATCCGTATAACGAAGTTCATAAACCACACTTTCCTTCCTCCGTTCCATCATCCACTCGTACACCGGTTGATGAAAAACAGAATTGAATATACGCCGGAAAGTAGCCACTGTATATCCTCCCAGCTGGGCAAATTCCTCTACTGTCTTGACTTTGGCATGATTCTGCAAGACAAAGTAATGGAAGGAATTAGTATACTGGGCAAGAGGATGTATCAGCATGGAAAGCTCATAGTCGGAGTAATAATTTCCAAGAATGAAAGCAAGTTCTTTTCGTTTGAAACAAAGCATTTCCCGGCAAATTTTCTCCTCGGACAAATAGGCCTTGGAACTTTCCAGAAAGAGCTGCAATTCGGGAGTAATGGTCAAAGGACAGAATATCAATGGAGGGGTAATCTCTTTCATGATATGGTTATACCGGTCCTCACAGAAGAATTCAGGCTTACTGAACCGGTAACAAACACATTCCACATCCGTCATGGCAAGTATTTCGTACTTGGAACCAATGGCTTGAAGGATGAACTCACCTGCATGCAACACAGTTCCCGCATACTCCTTACTGTTAACAAGCACTTCTCCTTGCAGCAGAAAAATTACAATATTTTCCTCACACTTCCGTGCCGGCAGATGGAATCCTCTGGGGTGAGAAGCATATATTATTGCATTGTCCACAGCCTTGGGACATTGAGCGCATTGTTTTTTACCTCCGCAAGCAGAAGAGTTGGGCATCGGCAAGTAGATTTGTTTGTTTGTTGCAGTGACAAAAATAGATAAATAATACTCATAAAAGAAACATTCCCCGAAAACTTTCATAAAGAAGTCTCGGGGAATGAATAAAATAGAAGCAATTCAGTTTTTTATTGCGGACAGTGCCGTTTTATTTTTCCACGTTCGTATCATCAGCCGTACTCCATGGACCAATTTCAGGTACAAAGGTTACTTTTGCCGCCTTATTGGCCAGCGTCAGCGTATAACGTATCTTTTTGCCTTCACCCCAGGCTTGTGTACCATCCAAGTCAATGGCGGAAGTTACAGTATCAAGAAGAACGTCTTTCTCATAGATGTCATAGACAACATTGATTTTGGCGTTCGTATCCAACGTCTGGGGCATCAACATCCAGGCTGTATTCACTTCCACACCCGTTGTATTCACTTCCAATGCACCACCGTCAATCGTATGTGCATAAGTAGCCGTTCCTTCCTGTGACTTCCATGTTGAATCATCAAAACCATAAGTTCCCTTATTGTGCACACCGGATATTGTAAGTGTTTTCAGTTTATAAGTCAAAGCGTCGGCTGCCTTGACAGTGAAATTTATTTGCGTCAGTATATGGCCGAATTTCAAAGATACCCCACTGGCATTTGATGCCTTGGTTGCATCCGTCGCTTTCGCGGCTACCAAGTCCGTTTGGGTAACTACATCCGCTACCGTATAAGTAATGGAAGGATATATAGCACCAGCAGCCGGTTGATTGTACGTCAAGGCCCCGGTACCCGGATCCCCGTAAGCAAAGAACTGCAAGTTATCCGTCATTGGCCAATAATATGTTCCCCCAGTCAAACTCCAGTCGGGAGCACTATAAGTTACCTTAACATCTGCCATGAATTCCTTCATTGCATCAAAAGTCGCAACAGAGGCCATTGTTGTTGCTCCCGTATTATAAGCATACACAGTGAACCCTACCTTCTGCAATTCCGGCAAATCAGTCACTGCGGCTCTCGTAGTGTTACCCACTACTGTTCCCAATTTAATCTCCGCCTTTTGTCCGGCATTCTCTATCTCCTCACTTTCCGAGCAACTCATTACTGCTGCTGCAGCCAAAGCCAAAAATAAAACCTTCTTCATAATTGTCTGTTATTAAAGTTAATATATTTATTTGTCTGTTTGCTATCAATTCACCGGTAGCTCCACATCCGTCTCATCATCCCAATCATCCACATCGCCACCAATCCCTCCATCTCCTTCATCGGTTCCCGGTTCCAAATCATCCACCACAACCTTGTCCTCCGGTACGGGAACCTCGATATGGATTTCCGACCCAGGAACGCCCACATCAGGTTCTTCTTCGCCTCCTCCCGAGGGAGGAGCTGTTTCAATCACTTCCGTGATATCCACCTTCACCTCTTGAACCGTTTTATCTCGTTTCACAATCTTCAATGTCAGCAACATAGGACTATCCGCACGGGTCTTGGCATCTTTCAGTAATACAAAACTGGAGAAATACCCCCATAAAAGCCCGTTTTCACGCTTTGTATTCACACATATAGGTACCTCGCTCAAATGGCAAGCACGGTTGCCTATAAAGTAACTTCCGTTCAAGCCGTCCACATGGCAGATGATGCTCAATATTCTATCCCATCCTTCCACCTTTATATCAAAGGAATAATGGTCCACTACCGCTTCCGGCTTCCAGTCCAACGGAAGCGCCACATCACTCTGCCTTATTTCCACCTCGTCCAAAGCCACCACATACAAAGGGTCGGGCGACCAAACCATATCTTCGTGTATATCCAGCCCCGTACAGTGTCCTGTAAAAGCCTCAATCGTCTCATAACTCTCGTCGCCCCGTATCTGTATACTCTCCGTATTGAAGTTATAGGCCACCACCGCATACCTCCCCGGCGGTACCTTCACCTCACCCCCTTCGGCAGGCAGATAACTTTCAACCTTTCTCCTCTGAGTATCTTTCGGATAGAAGATAATCCGCATGGTCTGCGGCAGCTTATCCGTCACCCCTTTCCAATCCAGTTTAATCTGTACTCCGCTAACGGGATAATCATCCAGCATATCGCGGAAGTCACAGCTTCCCAGCATTGGCAACAGTCCGAAGAACAGCCAGAGAATCATATGCCGTGCATCTTTCATACCACTCATCTCCCCGACGTTAGAAGCCACACCAAAGAAACTTTTGCTTTTGTCGGCCCGATAAAGCGATACTTTCCACTCCTGACCCAAACCAAGTCATTTCCATAAGAAGTATATTTCCGGTACTCCGTATCCAAGTATCCAATACCCACACTGAATTCAATCGCCAGATGCCGAGCCAGTGGACGCACATATCCATAAGTTATTCCAGCAGCAGCGTAATACTTCCCCCGGTATCCCTTCTCCTTTTTCAACTGAAAATCATAGGTACCTCCTTCGGCATATGCTCCCAGGAAATGTCCGAACAATATTCCATGCGTATAGCGGTTTCCCAACCAGTAACGTACCTCTGTCCCTCCCGAAAGGAACTGATAACAGAAACCACATCCGCTGTCAGACCACCAAGGGCATTTGTACTCAACATTCAAAGACCACCTCTTTCCCAATGGCAGCTCCACTTCTATGTTCGGAGCCAAGGCCAGGTCGTAAAGCAAATTATTTTTTAACGCCAGCACCGTTTTACAAGTATGGCTATGAGATTCCGCCGACTTATTCTGCCCTATTACCTGCCCCGACATCATGCAAAAAAGGAGTAGCCAAAGAACATATATAAGAATGCGTTTTCCCATAATTTCGCGTTGTATACAAACAAAAGTAGAAGATAATTACCGAATAAAATCCACTTTCCATCACTCTTTTCAAAGGCTGAAAGGTTCTGTGAAACGATTGAAACAGATTTGCAACTTTTGCCTTATCCGGGACGCTGTGAATAGATTCTTTCCATACTCTCTCAAAAAGTCAATCCGTGTGCGAAAACAGTAAAATTCAGTGAAAGAAATACAAAAGAAGTAGCAGAATCATTCTGAAATTTGGAAGATAACAATGGAAACCTTACATTTGTAATGTGATTTTTTTCATAGTATTAGATTTAAGGTTAACAAAGGTTGGAGTACGGCGGTACTCCTTTTTTTATACCCATACGTTTCTCCGAATGACAAAAAATAGCTATCTTCGATGGCTTTTATAACTGTTAAAGAAGAAAACATCACCACTTGAGCCCATTATGAAAAAACCGGTACTCGCATTGCTTTCCATAATCCTACTTACCGCAGGATGTTCCCAACGGCCTGCCACCACCAAGATACCCCTGACCAGCGCACACCGTGGTGCGGCCACCATTGCTCCCGAAAACACAATGGCATCCGTAGATTCGTGCATCAAATACGGTGTAGGCAATATAGAATGCGATGTCTGCATCAGTAAGGACAGTGTCTTCTACGTACTGCACGATTCCACCCTCGACCGTACCACCAACGGTACCGGCGCCATCTCCCAATGGCTGTCCACCGACATCGACACACTGGATGCCGGCTCTTGGTTTGCGCCCCGATTTGCCGGACAACGGGTACTACGCCTTACCGACCTGCTACGCAAGGCCAAAGAGCACGGTTTAAGAATCACCATCGACTACCGCAACGGCGGTCTGCACCAATTACTGAACTTGATAAAGGACGAAGGCATGCTGGAAAACTGCAACTTCACCTTCAGCAAGGAGTATCATGCCAAATGCTTCAGAAAGATGGCACCCGAGGTAAGAACCCTGCAAGCCTACATCAAAAGTGAAAAGGACATAGAGCATGTCGTAAAGGAACTGCATCCCGACATCGCTGTCGTCTGGATTGACTCCCTTACCCCGCAATTCGTAAAGAAATGCCGTGAGCACAACCTGCAGGTACTGGCACTTGTCCTGGGGCTGGACGACAAGACGGAAGAGAACCAGAAGGCGGTCGACCTGGGGGTAGACATCATAGCGACGGACCATCCGGAAAAGTTCATCATGAAATACGGGCAACCGTCCATATAAGGCAAGAGACCTGCTGCGCTTAGGTCAGCAAATGATAGACACCGCCCACCATTGCCTTGACCACTCCTTTCATCTCCAGTTCAAAAAGCAAGGCACTCATCCGGTTGACGGGTATATCCGCTTCCACCACCATCGCATTGATATGGAGGTCTCCCTGCCGCATAAGGATGCGTACAACAAGCTCCTCCTCTTCCGTCAGTTCCGGGAAGAGATTACGCTGAATACCTTCTGTCCGGGCAGGCTGCTCCGCTACGGACCAGCCCATAATCTGCACAAACTCTTCCGCATTCTGGATAAGGGCAGCCTTGTTGTCGCGTATCAACCGGTTGCAACCGATGGAAGATTCGTCCGTAACACGTCCCGGAACAGCAAAACAGTCACGATGATATCCCTCCGCCAACTCTGCAGTGATAAGGGAACCTCCCTTTGCGGCAGACTCCACCACAATGGTAGCATCACTCATACCCGCCACAATACGGTTGCGGCTGACGAAATTATGCTTGTCCGGATTCGTCCCGGTAAGGAATTCGGTCAGCAGTCCGCCTTGTGCCAGCATGTCGATGGCTGTTTTCCGGTGGACATACGGATAGATGCGGTCCAGTCCGTGAGCAAGGACAGCAACGGTAGGGAGATGATTTGCCAAAGCGGCCCGATGGGCATGGATATCTATCCCGTAGGCCAGTCCGCTTACTACCAGCACATCGGGACAAAGAACGGCCAAATCGCGCAGGAAGTCGATACAGAATTGCTTGCCGTAATCGGTGGCACGACGTGTACCTACCATATCGATGACATGCAGGCGGTTGAAATCGGTGTTTCCTTTAAAGAAAAGTACAATCGGCGCATCTTCACATTCACGCAAGCGCGAAGGGTAAGCCTCATCCTTCAACGTCAGGCAGGAAAGACGATTCTTCTCTACAAACTCCATCTCCTGCTCGGCACGCAGAAAGGCAGCGGGACAATCAAGAGCCGTCACTACCCCCGGATTCACACCGGGCATGATTTCGGGAAGCTCCTTCCGCCGACTGAATACTTCGGCAGCACTGCCCATACCCTCTATTAAACGCTTTGCCCCGATATGTCCTATACCGGGGCAAAGTGTGAGAGCTATACTGCAAATCCGTTCGTCACTGTTCATTCCACCAAAGATTACACGGACTTACACGGGTTGAGATAAGGGGCAAAAAGGCGGTCGAACAGTTCGCTGTCGCTCAACCGGCCATTGACTACACACACGGTCTCTACCACGCCTTTGAGGCAGACCTTACCGTCGGAAACACGGAAGATATCTTGATAGAAGACGTACTTGATACCTTCCTTCTTCATATAAAGTTTGGAAACAAACTCGTCACCACTCCTCAGGGGAGTCTTGAAAGCCATATTGATACGTGCCACTACCGGGTCTACCCCCTGCTCGTGCAGTCCGGCAAAGCTGACGCCGGCACTCAACAGAAACTCATGGCGCGTATGCTCCAGATAATGCTGATAATTGGCATTATTGACGATGCCTTGCAGGTCGCATTCATAGTCGCGCACCTTCATGGGAAGTTCATAGATATAATTCATATTTAGTATTGGACTATTTACTATTTGATACTTAGCCACGTTGTTTCTCCACATCCAAGCCTTTGAACTTCTTCAGTTCCTCTACGCTGACCAGCTTGTAGAGTTTGTCACTGGGACGTATTTTCACCGATTTCATCGAGAAATGCTGGCCTTTCTTTACAGTCTGCACGGGTTTCAAATCAACGCGTGCCTCGTCCAAAGTGACGAATTCGGCACCCGTTGTGGGACCCGTAATCAGCAACTTATCGCCTACGCTCACTTCGGCTGCTTCTACCAGGAACTCCGCCACACCGATGTTTGAGAAGTAGCGGATGCCCTTACCCACATAGATTTTACGTTCCGTAGCGGCAGAGCCGTAGTTCTTGGTCCATTCGCCCAAGCGTTGTCCCAGGTAGTAGCCGTCCCAGAAACCACGATTGAAGACCGTCTTCAAACGTTCATCCCACCGGGCAATCTTCTCATCGGTGAATGTATCGTCCAGATAGGAACGGATGGCTTCTTTGTAACACTCCACTACCGTGCGCACGTACTCGGGTCCGCGGGCACGTCCTTCAATTTTGAAAACACGAACACCTGCATCCAGCATCTTGTTCATGAAGTGGATAGTTTTTAAGTCTTTGGGGGACATGATGTACTGGTTGTCCACCTCCAATTCCACATCCGTCTCCTTGTCGCGCACCGTGTAGCTGCGGCGGCATACCTGCATGCAGGCACCGCGGTTGGCGGAGTGGTTCATTTCATGCAATGAGAGATAACACTTTCCGCTGACTGCCATGCAAAGGGCACCGTGGCAGAACATCTCTATACGTATCTGCTCTCCGCTGGGACCGCAGATATTCTCCTCACGGATATGTCGGTAGATTTCTGCCACCTGCTCCAAATTCAGCTCACGCGCCAGCACCACCACATCGGCAAACTGTGCATAGAAGCGCAAAGCTTCCACGTTGCTGATGTTGAGCTGTGTGCTGAGGTGTACCTCCTGCCCTATCTGACGGGCATAGCTCATCACCGCCACATCGGCGGCAATGACTGCCGAGATGCCTGCCGCCTTTGCCGCATCTACAATGGTACGCATCAGCGGAATGTCATGGTCGTATATGATGGTATTGACGGTGAGGTAGCTCTTTATGCCATGCTCGTCGCACGTCCGGGCTATCTCCCGCAAATCGTCGATAGTGAAGGTATTGGCCGAACGGGCACGCATGTTCAGGTTCTCGATACCGAAATAGATGGAGTCGGCACCTGCTTGTATGGCTGCTGCGAGAGATTCGCGCGAGCCTACCGGTGCCATGATTTCGAAGTCACTGATTGAGTGTTTCATCATTTCTTTTTGAATTAGAGTATGCAAAGGTAGGCTTTTTTCTGTACTTTTGCGGACAAATCCGCTTAGATTATGAAGATTAAAGATATAGACCTGGGCCCACGCCCCGTATTCCTCGCCCCGATGGAGGACGTCACCGACCCTGCTTTCCGCCTGATGTGCAAGCACTTCGGAGCAGACATGGTATATACCGAGTTCGTTTCTGCCGATGCCTTGATACGCTCCGTAGGCAAGACCCAGCAGAAACTGAACATCAGCGATGAAGAGCGGCCCGTAGCCATACAGATATACGGACGGGACACCGCCACCATGGTAGAAGCCGCCCGCATTGTGGAGCAGGCACATCCGGACACGCTGGACATCAACTTCGGCTGCCCCGTGAAGCGCGTTGCCGGCAAGGGTGCCGGTGCCGGTATGCTACAGAACATTCCGCTGATGCTGGAAATCACTCGTGCCGTGGTAGATGCCGTGAAGATTCCCGTCACCGTGAAGACCCGCCTGGGCTGGGATGCCAACAGTAAAATCATCGTAGACCTTGCCGAGCAGTTGCAGGACTGCGGCATTGCCGCCCTCACCATCCACGGCCGTACCCGCGCCCAGATGTATACCGGCGAGGCGGACTGGACACTTATCGGCGAGGTGAAAAAGAACCCACGCATGCACATTCCCATCATCGGCAACGGTGATATCACCACTCCCCAACGGGCCAAAGAATGCTTCGACCTCTACGGTGTGGACGCCATCATGATAGGCCGTGCCAGCTTCGGCCGCCCGTGGTTCTTTAAGGAAGTGAAGCATTATTTGGAGACGGGCGAAGAACTCCCTCCGCTGAGTTCCGAATGGCGGCTGAACGTACTCCGCCAGGAAGTGGAAGACAGCGTCAACCTGCTGGATGAACGACGGGGCATACTGCACGTGCGCCGCCACCTGGCAGCAAGCCCGCTCTTCAAAGGGATTCCCAATTTCCGCGACACCCGGATAGCCATGCTGCGGGCAGAGACGAAGGAGGAACTGTACCGCATCTTCGAAGAGATAGAACCGTTGCTGCCATAGGAGAAAACCGCATACGATTTTTACCATCGAGTCCGACACTTGAGCAATCATCCTCACGCCCCTTCTTGAATAGCTTCTGAGAGGGGGGCTATTCAGACGCAGATGACACGTTTTGTTGCCATCCGCATAACTCACTGTCTGTCAGCAAGAAATTTTGCCAATCACTTGCCTTGCCCTTGGCAAACTTTTGCCATGCCTATGGCAAAGTTTTGCCAACGCGGTGGCAAAGCCTTGCCATAGGGAAGGCAAAACCTTGCCAACAAAGAGGCAAGAAAAAAAACATTGTTTCTTTGGCAGAAAGAAACAAGTCCCTATATTCGTCTTCCCAAGAAAGAAAGAATCCCATAAATATGTCTTTATGAAAAAGAAAAAACTACTCAAACAGCTCATCGTAAACTTCCAGCATTCACTTCCGGCAGAAGTTTATCCGCGTACATTGGTATTACCCACAGACAGTGGAAAGATAATCACCGTGCCCGACTAGCGGAACATCGGCTGCGCAAACCATCGCTTGAACATCCACGTGGCCAGGATATAAATGCCGAAAGCCGATACGAAACCCACGATAGAGTCTATCAGGTAATGTGCCTGGATATAGACCGTAGCCCCACACAACAGCAGATAGAAAGGAAACAAGCAGGCAAACAGACGCTTGCTGCCACGCCATGCCATAATCATCAGTACCGTAGACATTCCGACGTGCGAACTGGGAAAAGCAGCCGTGGGGCGCTCACCCACCTGCTGGGAACTCTCCACCAGGTTGTAGAAGAAGCCGTGCTCATAGCCCGGACCGGGAAGAAGTTCCTGATGGTGATGGAAATAATCACCGATGGACGGGAAGATACCTTGCGCCACATGGTCGCTTCCAATGGCGGGGAAGTAGAACTGCGGCCCGGCAACGGGGACGAAGATATAAATAAGGTAATAGATGAAGAAAGCGGTGACGATGACGAACGAAACCTTCTCGAAAAGGTCGAAACGATAAAGGAAATACCACACCACCACCAGCAGAATCATCGGATAATAGAAGAAGTATCCCATATTGAACGGCTCGCTCACCCACATCTGCGGAAACCTTTCACAGAACCATACAGCAGGCTGTCCGCCAAACATCCATTGCTCCACCGACGCGAACACGTGGTCGAGATTGGGGAATATCCGGTTGAACTCAAAGGTGTCGGGATACCAATAGGAAAGCAGTGACATCTGGATGGCTATGCGCACAAAGGCAGAGAACTTGCAGGGTGCCAGCCGGTAAAGATACATCAGCAGGAACGTCATACCCGCAATAACAACACGGTCTGCAAGCATCTGCACCGGATGATCCATTTCCTGAAAAAGAAACAGAATGAGAATGGAAGTCAGCAAATTGTATATCAGCGTAATCTTCTCTACCGCAAAAAGCCCCTTACGGGTTTCTACCCTTTTAAATAAATCTAAAGCCATCCCTTATCCTTATACCAGGCAATGGTTTCCTTTACACCCCGTTCCAGGTCGTACTCAGGACTGAAGCCCAGTTCCTTGACGGCCGGTGTGATGTCACACTGCCAGTTGCGTTGTTTCATTATTCTATACTTGTCCGAATTGAGCGTACTGGTCTTGTTCTGCCGCTTCGCCCAGAATTCGGCGAGCAAAGATACGACTTTCAATACAATTAACGGACATCTCAAGCGAATAACAAACGGGTTGCCCAATTCTTTCCTTATCAAATCGGAAAAAGCACGGCTGCTATACACCTTCCCGTCAGCCAGGAAATAGGCGCGGCGGGACACCTGCTTCTCTATCCCGAGGAAGACGGCCTGCACGATGTCCTTTACATATACAAACGTCAAGTCCTGGCGGCGGAAGCCCACAGAAAAGTCCGTATGCTGCTGGATGGACTTTGCCATAA
Source organism: Bacteroides sp. AF25-5LB (assembly GCF_003602965.1). NCBI lineage: Bacteria > Pseudomonadati > Bacteroidota > Bacteroidia > Bacteroidales > Bacteroidaceae > Bacteroides > Bacteroides sp. AF25-5LB. The sequence goes on along the minus strand of NZ_QTMC01000019.1, from coordinate 64,955 downwards.
GATAATAATCCTTCTCACGCGGCCCGTATACACCCGTCGGCCGGTAGATGACGTAGGGGAAACCCGGAATACTCTGCAAATAAAGTTCTGTTTTCAGTTTACTGAGTCCGTAGGCGGTATTGGGTGAAGGGGGGTCACTCTCCATAATCGGGTCGTAGGTCCTCTCGCGTACCGGACCGAACACACTCAGCGTACTGATGAAAATAAACTGCTTGGGAATCATGTTCAGCTCCCTCAGCGTATCGATGAAGTATTTGGTCTGCAGGTAATTCACCAAATCGAATTCGTTCTTGTCCACGCACTTCGTCACACCGGCACAATGAACAATATAATCAAATTTATTGTAGGTCCCTTTATGTCCCGAAAGCTGCGCCCTCAGTTCATTGGGATGCGCAAAGTCCAGTTCGAGAAAATGTATCTTGCGGTCACGCAGATACTCGCGGCTGCTGGACGAGCGTACACCCGCCCACACACCGAACTTGCGCTTCAACGCTTCCTCCACGATGAAACTTCCGATAAATCCGCTTGCTCCTGTAATTAAAATCGATTCCACTTCTTCAGTTACAAATTACTAATTACTTTTCATCCGATTACTTTTCATCCAATCCGTCACCTTGGCGCTCCTTTATTACTTTGTCGCCTCGTTACTCTTCTTCACCGGCTCCACATGGATGCTGACCAGTGTTCCTTTGCCGAACTGCCTTTTCAACTTGTTCTCCACCGCCGTTGCCGTCTCGTGAGCTTCCTCCAGCGAGATGCTGCCATCCATACGCACATGCACCTCGATGGCACAATAACTGCCGATGCGACGCGTACGAAGGTGATGCGGCGAGCTGATACCGGGAAAAGAGAGAATTGTCTTTATTATCTCATCCTCTACCTCGGCAGGCAATGATTTCTCCAACAGTTCGTCCACACACGGTATCAACAATTGCACAGCCACCTTCATAATGAAGAAGCTGACAATAACCGCCGCCACCGGGTCCAGCACCCGCCAATGGTCACCCAAAAGAATGGCTCCACCTATCCCCACTGCCGTGCCTATGGATGAAAGCGCATCACTCCGGTGATGCCAGGCATTGGCAACAACCGCCTGCGAATTCAACTTCCTACCCTTGAAAACGGTATATTGATAAAGCACTTCCTTGAAAACGATGGATACCAATGCAGCCACCAGCGCCAGCATACCGGGCTCCTGCAAAGAACCGCCTTGCAGGAAACGGTAAATGGAGGAAGCCCCGTTCCAGAAAATGCCGAATCCCACAAACAACAGAAAGACACCGATAATGGCAGTTGCCAGCGTCTCGTACTTGCCATGACCGTAATCGTGCCCCTCATCCTCGGGCTTTGCTGAGATGCGCACAAATACAATGACAATAATATCTGTAATGAAATCCGACAAAGAATGCACCGCATCCGCCAGCATGGCGGCACTGTGCCCCACAATACCTGCAAAGAACTTGAAGACAAGCAAGAGAAAGTTTACCACACTTCCCACAACCGTCACCCGGTAAATGTCTTTTTCCCGTGTGGCATCTGCTTTTTTGTTCAGAGTTTGCATTTCCATCTGCTTTTCGTCTAAGGTACAGCCTATCTCGCTTTTTGTGCAAATATAGTACATAAATCCATTACAATCTGTCGTCTCTTCATTATTTTCAATAGAATGATAATATTTTGAAGTCTGAGTGAACGAAGGAACGTATTTATTTGTTTACTTTGCAAGAGAGAACAATGTGCACATTAATTCATTATCATTATGGCCAAAAAGAAAGAAAAGAAAGCCGGCAAACGCATGAAGAAGAAAGAACTCGTCAAAGTGTTGCTTGAATTCTTCCACACAAAGCAAGACGAAGTATTATCCTTGAAATACATCTTTGAACAACTTCACCTCACCACACATCCGCTGAAGATGCTGTGTATGGATATCTTGTCCGAACTGTCAATGGACGACTATATCACAGAAGTGGACAAACACAAGTACAAGCTGAACAACCACGGTGTGGAAATGACCGGAACCTTCCAGCGCAAAAGCAATGGCAAGAACTCCTTCATCCCTGAAGATGGAGGTGAACCGATATTCATAGCCGAACGCAACTCGGCACATGCCATGAACAATGATAAAGTGCGTATCGCCTTCTATGCCAAGCGCCGCGGACGCGAAGCCGAAGGAGAAGTCATCGAGATACTGGAACGTGCCAACGACACCTTCGTGGGTACCCTGGAAGTTGCCAAGTCATACGCTTTCCTTGTAACGGAAAACCGTACGCTTGCCAACGACATCTTCATCCCCAAAGAGAAACTGAAAGGCGGCAAAACGGGCGACAAAGCCATCGTAAAAGTGGTGGAATGGCCCGACAAAGCCAAAAACCCCATCGGTCAGGTAATCGACATCCTGGGACGCGCCGGAGACAACACCACCGAGATGCATGCCATCCTCGCGGAATTCGGGCTGCCTTATGTCTATCCAGCCGCCGTAGAGAAAGCCGCTGACAAGATACCCGCCGAAATCTCCGCCGAGGAAATAGCCCGACGCGAGGACTTCCGGGGCGTAACCACCTTCACCATCGACCCCAAAGATGCCAAGGACTTCGACGACGCCCTCTCCATCCGCAAACTGAAAGAGGGACTTTGGGAAGTGGGCGTACATATCGCCGACGTGACCCATTACGTGAAAGAGGGCGGCATCATAGACAAGGAAGCCGAGAAGCGTGCCACATCCGTCTACCTCGTAGACCGCACCATCCCGATGCTCCCCGAACGGTTGTGTAATTTCATCTGTTCACTCCGCCCCGACGAAGAGAAGTTGGCCTATTCCGTCATCTTCGAAATGACGGAAAAGGGAGAAGTGAAGAACTCGCGCGTAGTGCATACCGTCATCAAAAGCGACCGCCGCTTCACCTACGAAGAAGCCCAGGAGATTATCGAAACCGGCAAAGGAGACTTCAAGGAAGAGGTGCTCCAACTGGATAAGCTTGCCAAAATATTGCGTGAGAACCGCTTTAAGGCAGGAGCCATCAACTTCGACCGCTACGAAGTGAAGTTCGAAATTGACGAGAAGGGCAAACCCGTCAGCGTCTACTTCAAGGAGTCGAAAGATGCCAACAAGCTGATAGAGGAGTTCATGCTGCTTGCCAACCGTACCGTAGCCGAAAAGATAGGCCGTGTGCCCAAAGGCAAGAAAGCCAAAGTGCTGCCTTACCGTATCCATGACCTCCCCGACCCGGAAAAGCTGGACAATCTGGCACAGTTCATTGCCCGTTTCGGCTACAAGCTGCGTACCAGCGGTACAAAGACCGACATCTCCAAGTCTATCAACCACCTGTTGGACGACATCCAGGGCAAGAAGGAGGAGAACTTGATTGAAACCGTCTCCATCCGCGCCATGCAGAAGGCACGCTACTCCGTACATAACGTGGGGCACTATGGTCTGGCTTTCGATTACTACACCCATTTCACCTCGCCCATCCGCCGCTATCCGGATATGATGGTGCACCGTCTGCTCACCAAGTACTTGGACCAGGGAGGCCGCACCGTGTCCGAACAGAAATACGAAGCCCTCTGCGAGCACAGCAGCAACATGGAGCAGATAGCCTCCAACGCGGAACGCGCCTCCATCAAGTACAAGCAAGTAGAGTTCATGACCGAACGCCTGGGACAGACCTTCGACGGTGTCATCTCCGGTGTAACGGAATGGGGCCTCTACGTGGAGCTGAACGAAAACAAATGCGAAGGCATGATTCCCATCCGTGACCTCGACGATGACTATTACGAATTCGACGAAAAGAACTACTGCCTACGCGGGCGCCGTAAAAACCGGATATACAGCCTGGGAGACGCCATCACCGTCAAAGTGGCACGCGCCAATCTGGAGAAGAAACAACTGGATTTTGCACTGGTATAGAATAACCCTATAATTTAAAATCATCCCCGATCCCTTTCTTTCAGAGAGAGACCGGAGATGAGACCTGCACGATGAAGACGATTACTATTACGGACCCTACACAGATTGAGGAAATTATCCGCAAATGTCCATATTGCATAGTGGGCATCACAGACCTTGAAGGAAACCCATATGTGGTTCCCATGAACTTTGCCTATCAAGACGGAGTGATATACTTGCATTCCGGCCCGGAAGGTAGTAAAGTGGAGATGATAACAAAGCACCCGCAAGTTTGCATCACCTTCTGCGAAGGACACGAACTGGTCTATATGCACCGGCAAGTGGCATGCAGCTATAGCATGAAGTCGCGCAGTGTCATCTGCCATGGAAAAGTACACTTCGTGGAAGACATGGAAGAGAAGCGACGCGTACTCGACATGCTGATGAAGCAATACACGGAGAATGAATGCAAATATGCCGAACCTGCCGTACGCAATGTCAAGATATGGGAAGTGAAAGTAGAGAAAATGAGCTGCCGGTCGTTCGGGTTAAGACCAAGCGAACTATAAATACCATCTGCCAGCTACCTGCTCCACATTGATGGAGCGGATAACCGGCAGAAATGTTTGCTCTTACAATGGGTATTCCTCAAACGCATACAACAGCGTCGAAAGATACCGTTCTCCCGTATCGGGCAGCAGCGCGACAATCGTCTTGCCCTCATTTTCGGGCAACCTTGCCAGGCGGGCAGCCGCAGCAACGGCAGCCCCCGAAGAGATGCCGACCAGCAATCCCTCATACTTCGCCAGTTCGCGACCCGTACGGATGGCATCATCATTGGATACCTGCAGCACTTCGTCTATCACGGCACTGTTATAGTTCTTCGGCACAAATCCCGCACCGATACCTTGTATTTTATGGGGACCGGGCTTTCCGCCGGAAAGTACAGGAGAATCTTCGGGCTCCACAGCCACAATCCTTACCTTCGGGTTATTGGCTTTCAAGGCTGCGCCCACTCCGCTCACCGTGCCTCCCGTACCTACACCTGCCACGAAAACATCGACCCGACCGTCCGTATCACGCCAGATTTCCTGTCCCGTAATACGCTCGTGCATTGCCGGATTGGCAGGATTATCGAATTGCTGCAAAATCAGCGAACCGGGGTTGGCGGCCTTCAGTTCTTCGGCACGGGCTATGGCGCCTTTCATACCGTCGGCACCCGGGGTCAGCACCAGTTCTGCACCGAGAGCTTTCAAGAGGTTGCGGCGCTCCAGACTCATTGTGTCGGGCATCGTCAGTATCAGCTTGTAACCTTTGGCGGCGGCTACAAAAGCCAGCCCTATGCCCGTATTACCACTGGTAGGTTCGATGAGGGTGGCACCGGGCTTCAACAGCCCTTTTGCCTCGGCATCTTCTATCATGGCAAGCGCCACGCGGTCCTTCACGCTACCGGCAGGGTTAAAATATTCCAATTTGGCGATAACACGGGCTTTCAAACTTTTATTCTTGTTATAATTATTCAACTCCAACAAGGGAGTGTTGCCTACCAGGTCGGTAAGGCGTTCTGCTATCTTCTTCATAATCCAACTGTTTTAAAAACCCTCATTCCCCCTAAGGGAAAAGACTAACAATCCGGAGTGGAATGAGGTACGTTATTTCTTACAAGACAAAAGTAGCGCAAAATCGGTTCGTGGGAAATACCACAAATATGGTAAATATGTACTATAAATGAGGGATATGTAGGATATTTGACGAGTATTTCCTATCTTTGCCTCCACTTTTAAACTTAAGGATATCATAATGAGTCCACTCAACTTTACCCACATTTTGACACAAGCAGTCGATGAGCTATCGGAAAGCGAATCATACAAGGGACTGTTTCACCAGCATACGGACGGCAATCCGCTGCCTTCGGCAAAAGCGCTGCGCGACATCATCGAACTGGCGCGGGCCATCATCTTCCCCGGATATTTCGGAAATTCCACGGTCAACAGCCGCACGGTGACTTACCATATCGGCGTCAACGTGGAGCGCTTGTTCGACCTGCTGACCGAACAAATCCTTGCCGGACTCTGCTTTGCAGGCGATGGCGAATGCAATTGTTGTACCGAGCTCCAACGGGAAGAAGCCGCTTTATTGGCTGCCAAATTCATCAGCAACCTGCCGGCCATGAGACGGGTGCTTGCCACAGATGTGGAGGCTGCCTACAATGGTGACCCCGCCGCACAGTCGTTCGGCGAAGTCATCAGCTGTTATCCGGCCATCCGAGCCATCAGCAACTACCGCATTGCACACGAACTGCTCAAGTTGGGTGTCCCCCTCATTCCCCGCATCATCACCGAGATGGCGCATAGTGAAACAGGAATCGATATCCATCCGGGAGCGGAAATAGGCGGTTATTTTACCATCGACCATGGTACGGGTGTGGTAATCGGCGAGACCTGCATCATCGGCAACAACGTAAAGCTGTACCAGGGTGTGACCCTCGGTGCCAAGAGCTTCCCGCTGGACGAAGACGGCAAGCCCATCAAGGGTATTCCCCGCCATCCCATTCTGGAAGACAATGTGATAGTCTATTCCAACGCCACCATATTGGGACGCATCACCATCGGACAAGGAGCCACTGTGGGCGGCAATATCTGGGTGACGGAGGATGTTCCGGCAGGAGCGAGAATTGTACAGACAAAGGCGAAGAAATGAGAAGCCTCAAACCTCGTTTAAAAGGCAATATTGCTGCATTTGTCAGGCACTTGTGTCTGTCACGTCAGACACAAGTGTCCAACACAACAAACACCGGTGTCTGAGCCAACAGACGCCAGTGCCTAACAAACGGGAGGCAAATTACTGATAAACAATAGAATAAAAACAGTAAAATAGTAAATAAATAGATGAGCGAACAATCTTTTGAAATGATTGCCAAAACCTTCCAAGGACTGGAAGAGGTACTGGCACAAGAGCTGACTGCACTGGGCGCCAACGAAATAGAAATAGGCCGCCGCATGGTATCTTTCAGTGGTGATAAGGAAATGATGTACAAAGCCAACTTCTGCCTGCGTACAGCCATCCGGATACTGAAACCCATCAAACACTTCACAGCCAAGGATGCCGACGAGGTTTACGAACAGATTAAAGCCATCCGATGGGAAGACTATCTGGATACGGACAAGACCTTTGCCGTGGACGCGGTTGTATTCAGTGAAGAGTTCCGTCATTCCAAGTTCGTTTCCTACAAGGTGAAGGATGCCATCGTGGACTATTTCCGCGAGAAGACCGGCGAACGTCCCGGCGTGCGTGTCAACAAACCGGACGTGCTGCTGAACATACACATTGCCGAAACCAAATGTACGCTGTCTCTCGACTCCAGCGGCGAATCGCTGCACCGCCGCGGTTATCGCCAGGAAGCAGTAGAGGCCCCGCTGAACGAGGTGCTGGCCGCCGGCATGATATTGATGACTGGCTGGCGTGGCGAATGCGACATGATAGACCCGATGTGTGGTTCGGGAACCATTCCCATCGAAGCGGCGCTGATTGCACGCAACATCGCTCCGGGCGTATTCCGCAAGGAGTTCGCTTTCGAGAAGTGGGTGGATTTTGACCAAGAGTTGTTCGACACGATATACAATGACGACAGTCAGGAACGCGAATTCACACATAAGATTTACGGTTACGACAACAACCCGAAGGCAAACGAAATTGCCACACACAATATAAAGGCTGCCGGCGTAAGCAAGGATGTAGTATTGAAGCTGCAACCCTTCCAGCAATTCGAGCAACCTGCGGAGAAATCCATCATCATCACCAACCCACCCTATGGGGAGCGTATCTCTACCAACGACCTGCTGGGACTTTACTCCATGATTGGCGAGCGTCTGAAACACGCCTTTACGGGCAACACTGCATGGGTTCTATCTTACCGCGAAGAGTGCTTCGACCAAATCGGGCTAAAAGCCACCTCCAAGATACCTTTATTCAACGGTGCACTGGAATGTGAATTCCGCCAGTACGAAATCTTCGACGGAAAGTACAAGGAATTCCGTGCCGAAGGCGAGGAGTTGAGCAAGGAGCGCAAAGAATTTCGTCCGGCTTCAGGAGAAAGGAAAGAGTTCAAACCCGGAGAAAGACGCGAATTCCGTCCCCGATTCAGTGGAGAGAGACGTGAATTTGGTAGCGAAAGACGCGAATTCAACGGTGAACGCAGACCAAGAGAATTCAAGGACGGCGAAAAGCGAGAATTCCGTCCGCGTGAAAGAAGAGAGTTCAAAGACGGGGAAAAACGGGAATTCAGACCGAGGGAAAGACGCGAATTCGGTGGAGAACGCAGAACAAAGTCGGGTGAGTCTTACCCGGAAAGAAAAAGAAGAGAGGCGGGAAAGAAGGAAGAAGAATAACACGAACAATGACAAGGAGAATGAATGCAAAGAAAATAAGTAAGAGCATTCTTGCACTGCTGATGGCAGTGCCTGCTCTGTTTACAACAAACGTCATGGCACAAGAACTGAAAAAGCCGACCCTGGAAGACCTTATTCCCGGAGGTGAAACCTACCATACTGCCGAAAACAAGTGGTACCAGTGGTGGGGCGATGCCGCTTGTCTGGAACTTGGCATCGACAATATAGAAGGTACATGGGCTGTCAAAGGATTAGGTGCCAAGCCCGGAGAGAAATTCACTGCCATCACATTGGAAGAAGCCAACGCGCTGCTGGAAGAAAAAGGACTTGGAAAACTGCGTCACTTTCATGCTGCAAAGGCTGTCAACGTACCCCGAGGCGTCAATCAGGGTATTCAAGTCCAAATAGACCCACTCCTGCTGCTGAACACCGGCAAGTACCGTGCCCTCGTCGACTGGAAGAAGAAAAAAGTCATCTGGAGCCAGCCTTGCCCCGCCCAAGCCGCAAATGAGGATTGGAACGAGGTAAGCCGCCATTTGGCTTATACTATCGGCAATAATCTCTATGTGATGACCAGTGACGGGCAAACCCTGAAAGTCACCAACGAACCGGAAGGTATCGTCTGCGGACAAAGTGTGCACCGCAATGAATTCGGCATTTCAAAAGGCACTTTCTGGAATCCTGCTGGAGACCTGCTGGCTTTCTATCGAATGAACGAAAGCATGGTCACCCCCTATCCATTGGTTGACATCACGGCAAGAATAGCGCTGGTGGATAAAATACGCTACCCTATGGCCGGCATGCTCAGCCATCAGGTAAAGGTAGGCATCTACAATCCGGCTACTCAAAAGACCATCTACCTGGACATGGGCGACCCAAAAGACCGCTACTTCACCAACATCACCTGGGCACCGGATGGCAAAAGCCTCTATCTGATAGAGCTAAACCGAGACCAAAACCACTCCAAACTGTGCCGATACGATGCTGAAAGCGGAAAGCTGCAACAAGTGCTCATCGAAGAGAGACATCCCAAATATGTGGAGCCGCAATCTCCCATTCTATTCCTGCCATGGGACAGCCACAAGTTCATCTATCAAAGCCAGCGTGACGGCTTCAACCATCTGTACCTATACAATACGGAAGGGGAACTGCTGAAGCAACTCACCTCCGGCCCCTGGCTTGTACAAGACATCGTAGGTTTTAACCGGAACACGAAAGAGCTCATTATCAAGAGTACGGAAATCTCTCCTTTGCAGAGCAACCTTTACGCTGTCAACCTGAAGAATGGCAAACGCAGCCTGATAGGAGACCCAACCGGCGTGCACTCGGCACAAATCTCCGGCTTCATGGGAACTTACCTCATCGACAATGCCTCTTCGCCCACTTGCCCCCGTATCATAAAACTGATGTCCACCAACCCGAAGAAACAACGGGAACACACACTGCTGACAGCCAAGAACCCCTACGAAGGCTTTGAAATGCCCAGCATAGAAGTAGGCACCATCAAAGCCGCAGACGGCAAGACAGACTTGTACTACCGCCTGATAAAGCCTGCCGACTTCGACCCGGCAAAGAAGTATCCTGCCATCGTCTACGTATACGGCGGCCCGCACGCCCAGATGATAACGAACGGCTGGATGAACGATGCCCGCGGCTGGGACATCTACATGGCAAACAAAGGCTATATCCTATTCAGCCTCGACAACCGTGGCAGCAGCAATCGTGGACTGGAGTTTGAAAACGCCACCTTCCGCCAGCTGGGCATCGAAGAGGGCAAAGACCAGGTGAAGGGCGTAGAATTCCTGAAAAGCCAGCCTTATGTGGACGGAGAGCGTATCGGAGTGCACGGCTGGAGCTTCGGAGGACACATGACTACGGCGCTGATGCTGCGCTATCCCGAAATTTTCAAGGTAGGTGTTGCCGGCGGACCCGTCATCGACTGGGCATACTATGAGATAATGTACGGTGAACGTTATATGGACACTCCGCAGACGAACCCGGAAGGCTACAAGCAGACGAACCTGAAAAACCTTGCCGGTAACTTGAAAGGACACCTGCTCATCATACACGACGACCACGACGACACCTGCGTGCCGCAGCACACCCTTTCATTCATGAAGGCGTGCGTGGATGCCCGTACCTATCCCGATTTGTTTATCTATCCCACGCACAAGCACAACGTCCTGGGACGCGACCGTGTGCATCTGCACGAGAAGATAACAAGATATTTTGAAGAATATCTTTAATGTACAATGTACCATATACAATGTACAATTTGCTATGCAGTGCGGGCGTGCAAATAGGGAGTAGATGGTAGAAGAAAGAAGAGAATAAAAGAGAGAATAAATCATTAAGTATAACAATCTGTACAACTTACCTGATGTCCCACAGCACAGACAAATTGTACATTATAAATTGTAAATGAACCCATGAAAATATTATTATTAGGCTCCGGTGGCCGCGAACACGCTCTGGCATGGAAGATTGCCCAAAGCCCGAAAGTAGAGAAACTATATATTGCTCCCGGCAATGCAGGTACAAGCGAAGCAGGCGAGAATGTGAACCTGAAGGCGACAGACTTTCCCGCACTCAAGGCTTTTGCCCTTGAGAAAGAAATCGACATGATTGTTGTGGGCCCAGAAGACCCGCTGGTACAAGGCATCTTCGACAGTTTCAAGGAAGACCCTGCCACTTGCCATATCGACATCATCGGCCCCACCGCCAAAGGTGCCACACTGGAAGGTAGCAAGGAATTTGCCAAAGGCTTCATGATGCGCCACAACATCCCCACTGCCCGCTACAAGAGCATCACCGCCGACAACTTGCAGGAGGGGCTCGACTTCCTCGCTTCCCTCGAAGCGCCTTACGTACTGAAGGCCGACGGACTGTGTGCAGGCAAGGGCGTGCTGATTCTCCCCACACAGGAAGAAGCTCAGAAAGAGCTGAAGGAAATGCTGGGCGGCATGTTCGGCGATGCCAGCGCCACGGTAGTCATTGAAGAGTTCCTCAGCGGCATCGAGTGTTCCGTATTCGTGATGACAGACGGCCGCCACTATAAGGTATTGCCCGTAGCCAAAGATTACAAGCGTATCGGCGAAGGCGACAAAGGCCTCAACACCGGCGGTATGGGCAGTGTTACTCCCGTACCTTTTGCCGACGAAACATTTATGGAAAAAGTACGCACCCGCATCATCGAACCTACCGTAAACGGTCTGCTGGAAGAAGAGATCGGCTATCAAGGCTTCATCTTCCTGGGACTTATCAACGTGAAGGGCGAACCGATGGTCATCGAATACAACGTCCGCATGGGCGACCCCGAAACCGAAAGTGTGATGCTGCGCATCAAGAGCGACCTGGTAGACCTACTCGAAGGCGTTGCCCAGGGCGACCTCGACCAGCGTACACTGGAATTCGACCCACGCACAGCCGCTTGCGTCATGCTGGTGAGCGGAGGATATCCGGAAGCCTACGAAAAGGGCAAGGTGATGACCGGATTCGAGAAGGCTGCCGAAACAGACAGCATCCTCTTCCATGCCGGAACAGCCACCAAGGACGGACAGACCGTAACCGCCGGTGGCCGTGTCATCGCCGTCTGCTCCTATGGTGAAACGAAGGAAGAAGCCTTGCAGAAAAGCTACCGCGTGGCCGACATGATAGACTTCGAGAAGAAATATTTCAGAAGAGATATAGGATTTGATTTATAAATGAGAACGAAGAGATTCCAGAACCGGATAACGGCAGGG
>NZ_QTMC01000019.1:0-52934 GCF_003602965.1 Bacteroides sp. AF25-5LB | reverse complement strand
GGGCGGTTCACACTCCCCGCCGCTATCCTAATTTCAGTATCCTGCTGGATACTGACTGCCGTTCTGTTGCCCGAGACGGAGACACAGCAAAGCGGATATTCCCTTTGGGAAACATTCTGCGACTTCTGCATCCCCACCTGGGCAAACCGTCTCTTCAGCTTTATTCTGTATGCCGTCATCGGGTATTTCCTGATACAGCTCAACAATACGTTCGCCATCATCCGGATGCGGGCATCGGTACAGACTTCTGTCTACTTCCTGCTGATATCCGTCTGCCCCAGCCTGCACATGCTGTATGCGGGAGACTTGGCATCCGCCTCCTTCCTGGTGGCACTGTTTTTCCTCTTCAGGAGCTACCAGCAGGCACGGCCCACGGGCAGTCTCTTCCACGCCTTTGTCTTCATCGGACTGGGCAGCCTGCTTTTTCCGCAGCTCATGCTGTTTGTCCCTATCTTCTGGATAGGCGCCTACAACTTCCAGTCTCTCCAACCCAAAAGTTTCTTTGCTTCCTTGGTAGGATGGAGCGTACCCTACTGGCTGTTGCTGGGACACGCCCTCTACTACGGGCAAATGGAACTCTTCTGCCAGCCCTTCCGCGAGCTGGTGACCTTCGCTCCCATCCGGTTCGACTATCAGCCGTGGAAACTCGCCACCCTTGGGTATCTCCTTGTTCTGTTCATCGTCAGCGCGGCACACTGTCTCATTGCCGGCTATGAAGACAAGATACGCACCCGGAGCTATCTACACTTCCTCATCCTGCTGAATTTCTGCATCTTTGTCTATATCGGACTGCAACCGGCATTGAGTGTCCACTTGATGTCCTTCCTGCTCATCGGTGTCAGCATCCTGGCGGGACACTTGTTTGTACTGACAAATAGCCGCAGTTCCAATATATTCTTCATTTGTGCATTTATCGGATTATTCATTCTATTAGGATTCAATATATGGACGCTTTTGTAGATACACTCGTACAGCTGCTGATTGACTGGGGATATGTCGGTCTGTTCATCTCTGCCCTATTGGCAGGAAGCATCATTCCGTTCAGTTCCGAGATAGTGATGGTAGCACTGGTCAAGGTCGGTCTGAGCCCGGCACTGTGCGTACTCTCCGCCACCTTGGGAAATACGCTGGGAGGCATGACGTGCTACTACATGGGACGTCTGGGACGTATAGACTGGATTGAGAAATATTTCAAGGTAAAAAGGGAAAAGATAGAACGGATGCAGCATTTCCTCCAAGGGAAAGGGGCACTGATGGCTTTCTTCGCCTTTCTGCCTTTTGTGGGAGAGGCCATAGCCATTGCACTGGGCTTCATGCGCAGTAATCTGATGCTGACCACCACGTCCATGTTTGCAGGGAAACTGGTGCGCTACATAGCTATGCTGTGGGCACTGCAAGGAGCCATTTCGATGATGAATTATTGACATGTAGTGAGTTTGAGCAATAGATGTATAGATACAACGCGTTGGATGTATAGATGCAACGTGCTGGATGTATAGATGCAGCACGCTGGATATATAGGCGCAACAACACGCTGAATCACAGAGAATTAAACTAAATAAAAACATTCAACAAAAGCAGAAGTGATGCAACGAATCATAGAGAAGACGGAAGACGGAAGTGTGACACTGTTTGTACCGGAACTGAATGAACATTATCATTCGGTAAAGGGGGCACGTACAGAGTCACAGCACATCTTCATCGACATGGGACTGAAAGCATCCGCTACTGCCCGCCCGCATATCCTTGAAATCGGTTTCGGCACCGGACTGAATGCCCTGCTTACACTGGAAACTGCCGAAAAGGAAAAGAGACCTGTGCACTATATCGGTATTGAACTCTATCCGCTTGCATGGCCGGAGGTGGATGCGCTAAAATATAGCGACAATCCTCTGTTCGAGGAACTGCATCGGGCTGCGTGGGAAGAAGAAGTTGCCATAACTCCTTATTTCACACTGAGAAAAGTGCAGGCAGATGTCGAAACAATAAACATTGACAGTTTGTTAATGATTAATAAATCTCCGTTTGATGTTGTCTACTTCGATGCCTTTGCACCCGAAAAGCAACCGGGAATGTGGGAGGAAAAAGTCTTCCGGAATATCCATGCCACCATGAGCACTGATGGCGTGCTGACCACCTACTGCGCCAAAGGAGTAGTACGTCGCATGCTGCAAGCCATAGGATTCAAGGTAGAGCGTCTCCCAGGTCCCCCCGGAGGGAAACGGGAGATACTGAGGGGAAGGAAAGAGGAAGTGATAATGGATAAGGAATAGTTGATAATGAATAGTTGATGCCCCCTGCCACAGCGCAGCCAAATTGTAAATTGTAAATAGTAAATTGTAAATGAAAAAGTTTTGTTTTTTACTCCTCATAGCCACCTTGCTCTTCTCGTGCAAGCAAGGAGGCCAACAGAACAAGAAGAATGACGATAAACCCGTGATTACCGTCACCATCGAGCCGCTGCGGTATTTCACCGAAGCCATTGCCGGCGATGAATTCACCGTCGTCAGCATGGTGCCCAAAGGTTCAAGTCCGGAAACCTACGACCCCACGCCCCAGCAGCTCGTCGACCTCGCGCAAAGTAAGGCCTATTTCCGCATCGGCTACATCGGTTTCGAACAGACATGGACGGAAAAACTGACGGACAATGCTCCCCACCTGCAATTCTTCGACATGTCCGAGAATGTGGAACTTATTCTGGACGAGACCCATGCGCATCACCATAAAGACGGACATGTACACGAAGGCCATACGCACGCCGGTGGTGTGGAACCCCACATCTGGAACTCCACCATCAACGCCCAAATCATTGCCGGGAACATTCTGAATGCACTCTGCACCATAGACAAAGCCAATGAAAACGCCTACATGGAACGTTACAACGCACTCATCCGGCGGATAGAGCATACGGACAGCCTCATCTGCCAGATGCTTTCCAGTCCGAATGCCGACCGTGCCTTCATGATTTATCATCCGGCACTTTCCTACTTTGCCCGCGACTACAACCTGCACCAGATTCCTATCGAAGCCGGTGGAAAGGAACCCTCTCCCACCCATCTGAAGAACCTGATAAACTCCTGCAAGAAGGAGAAGGTACGCATCATCTTTGTACAGCCGGAATTCGACCGCCGCAATGCCGACCTTATCGCCCAGCAGACCGGAACCCGGGTGGTGGCTATCAATCCCCTCTCATACGACTGGGAGGAGGAGATGATGAATACCGCCAGAGCGCTTGTAAAAGAGTAAACGATGATTCTGTCCATTTAACGAAGAAGAAGCTATGCCTGCATCCCCCATTATAGAGATAAAGAACCTCAGCGCCGGATACGATAACCGGACCGTACTGCATGATATAAACCTGATTATCTACGAACGTGATTTTCTGGGCATCATCGGTCCCAACGGTGGTGGAAAGACTACCCTTATCAAATGTATACTGGGACTGCTGAAACCCACCGCCGGGGAAATTCTATATCACCCCTGCCCCCCATCCCCCTCCGAAATTGCCAATTGTCAATCATCAACTGTCAATTGTCAATTATCTATGGGTTACTTGCCCCAGTACAGCAGCATCGACCGGAAATTTCCCATCACCGTAGAGGAGGTCATCCTTTCAGGACTCAGCAGCAAGAAGCCGCTGGCTTCACGCTTCACCGCCCGGCACCGCGAGAAAGCCTCTGCCGTGATAGCCCGCATGGGGCTGGAAGGCATGGAGCAGCGTGCCATCGGCGCTTTGAGCGGCGGACAGTTGCAACGTGCCCTCCTGGGCCGTGCCATCATCTCCGACCCGCAGGTGGTGATTCTCGACGAACCCAGCACATACATCGACAAGCATTTCGAAGCCCGCCTCTACGAACTGCTGGCAGAGATAAACAAGGATTGCGCCATTATTCTCGTCAGCCACGACATCGGCACGGTGTTGCAGCAAGTCAAGTCCATTGCCTGCGTCAACGAAACCCTGGACTACCATCCCGATACCGGCGTTACGGAAGAATGGCTGGAACGCAACTTCAACTGCCCGATAGAGTTGCTGGGGCACGGGACACTGCCGCACAGGATATTGAAAGAACACAAGCATTCTCACGGATGACTGGAAGCAAAGGAGGCCGGCCCATTGTAGAACCGACCTCCCGTTACCCTTCCGAATAACTATCCGACAATCTTCTTACCCGTCATTTATATTGGAAAGCCTTATACGAATGGGGCAGTAATGACAAACGGAAAGAGTTCTTTGGTGTCACCGGACGCCTGCTCTGTACGGGTTCGGCAGGAAGGGGAGCCAGAATATCCCCATTCTCCAGATTTTCCAACTTCGTCACCTCATCATCGGTAACAATACGCACTTCCACCGGTTCATCATTGAAGTTCTCCACCACCAGTGTTTTATTGTCATACACAAACAATCCGACTTTGGAGGGAGCCTCCAGATAGACATCCATATCCTTACTCATAATGCGGCGAATCTCATTCAAGGCTTTTGCCGGGAAATCATATAAATTTCCCATATCATCGGGAATGGTCAATACATATAGATTGCCGGCGGCATAGGGAGCTCTCAACAAAATAGGATACCCCGATACTCCTCCCGTCAACGGACGGCCCGCACTGACTACTTCCCAAGCATCATTCGTATAATACTGAACCTGCGGTATCAATAAATCGCGTCCGGCTTGTCCGTATCGGCCAAAATCATTGACAAGAGCTTTCAAATCGGTACAACGCAACTCTACTATTTCGGCAATTTTTTCAGGAATGGCTTTCAGCAAGCCGCTTGTAATCACCACATCCCGTCCGCTTTGCAATTGCTTCCTAATGTCGGTCATGAGCTCCGGAGCTTGAGCCGCCTGGGCAGTCAGCAGCACCACTTGTTGGTCTTTCGGAAAAACGGGACGTATATCCATCGGCAAACCTATCATGCCCAGATAATTCTGCAAGAAATCATCACCCGCCACATGAAAAGGCTTGTAGGACTTGATGCCAATGGGGTTACCCAACTTACCTATCAGTTTATCAGTCTGTTTCAATACAACATCCGCAATGCGTGCCATGGTGGTAGGCTCTATGGAAGTTCCGTCCTTCTGCCGGATAGGGGCAGTCATCTCATCATAATTAAAGCTGGTGCCCATGCCCTGCCAAGGGGTACGGAACCTGGGAGACAACTTCACGCCCAGAAGCTGGTTATAGGCAAAGAAAATGATTTCGGGAGCCTTGGCAAGCATGGTCAGATGCAGCTGCTCAGCATAGCGGTCCATGCCTAGATTCAGTCCACCGGAGTCCACCCATCCTCCACCGTTGTAGCCCGGACGCAGATTATCGAAATAGCGGATAATATTATAGCTTAGATAATTCTGCAGATGCTGGTTGCCGGCAGGGTCCCTTGTTTCGGTACCCGTCCAGACACCGTCAAAGAGTTGGGGACCTTCCTCCAGATTAAAGCCCAAACCTTGGAAATGGTCGTACCAGTTGGGATACTTGATGATTACCTTTACACGAGGATTCACCTTCTTGGCAGGTTTCAGCACAAGGTCGCGCCCGGCTTCAGTCATCAGCTTCAAACGGTATTCCGTCCAGCTCTGCGCACCTTTGGCTTTTATCTCTATGTCCGACTTGCAACTGGTGAAGAAAAAGTCATCCAGAATAAACTCGTCAAAGTGCTTTGCCGTATGTTCTGCAATCTTTCGCACCATCTCACGATGCTCGGGATTGGAATAGCAGAACGTCTCGAAACTGTTTGCCTCGTTGATGGTGTAGGTAATTCCTCCGGCAGTCTCTATTCCCCGGTCATGGAAAAATTTCTTAGCTTGCTCCAGGGTGGCGTCATCCACAATCAGTAAATCACGATGTGTTTCCAGATAAATCTTGTCCACTTCCAACTGTTGTGAAATCACATTCCAAGTCGAATCCAGCCAATGGATGTCCTTCATCTTGTCTACCTCGTAGGCACGTACATAGACCGATACCTTAAAATTGTCATAAGCTTTTGCCTGCATGGCCATAGTGCAGACCATGCAGAGCAGAAAAGCTACAATTACAAACTTATCTACCTTTATTTTACTGTTCATTACCATTCAATATTTTCTGAGATGCCAATACCATATACATAAACCACGTAGCATGTCCGCCCAAACAGTATTCACCTTCCTGCC
Source organism: Bacteroides sp. AF25-5LB (assembly GCF_003602965.1). Classification (NCBI taxonomy): domain Bacteria; kingdom Pseudomonadati; phylum Bacteroidota; class Bacteroidia; order Bacteroidales; family Bacteroidaceae; genus Bacteroides; species Bacteroides sp. AF25-5LB. Next base: position 46,788 of record NZ_QTMC01000019.1, on the reverse strand, counting down.
ATAAGAACGGGAAATGAAGTAATTCGGGCAAGTCGGGACGAATCAGATTTGTACCCGGAGACACTCCACCCGGAATATAAGACCAGTCGGCACGGTTGACACCATAGGCAGCTTTCATCGTTTCGGCACCGACTCCCGTTACAAACGCTGCCTGATTACATCCCGGATGCATACCGAGCAGGTATTGGACAGCATTGAAAATATAGTCCGGTGCAAACAAGTCAGGATAGGCAGCATGCAGGTAACAGTAATTGTAGCCCAGATGCTGGGGTTCCCATGAACCGGAAGAACGGTTACCTCTGTCATGCGGCACTCCATACGGAGTTTTACTGCTATACTCCTGATACATAGCCTGCAACTCCGGCAGTGCTTTGCGAACAGCCTTGCTGAAACGTGCATTTCCCACAGCTTTGTCGAAACGTCCGATGAACCAACCCGTCTGACGGATATTCTTGCAGATGAAATCCTGCTGCTGCAAAACGAAATCACGGTACTCCACTTCCTTTGTCGCCAAATAAAGTTCTACGGCAGCATGTACCTTGGCTGTCAGCACCCGGTTGTTGTCGCAGCGGGTAATCCTGAACAATTCACGGGCTATCTCCAGACAATCCGCTCTCAATGCATCGTTATGTCCCTTCAAGACACGTGAAATACCTGCCAGCCAGGCAGCCACCTGAAGTTCCCTACCAGGGTTGTCCTCCGTAAACACCCAGCGGTCGTCGGCAGTCCCACTGACATGGTCTGTATGGGCCGACGCATCACCCAAGTGTGCATACTGGCGTACGGTAGGACACAGAATCCCTCTGTAGAGACGCCCCAGAGCCTTCCAACCCGCCACTATCGTCAAAGCACCGTTTTCCACCTGCTGCAACAAGTCATTCTTTCCATCCGGCTGGTGAATCTCGACTATCTTCTTTTCAAAATCTATGGAAGTCTCGTCCCAATAGGCACCAAAGTTCTCACAAGCCATGGCAAGTATATAGGCCTCGCCTGCCTGGGATTCCACACGCAAGTCATAGTCCCCCGCATCGTGCCATCCACCCACATTCAGCCCTGGAACCAAATCACCCGGCTGGTACTTACAAAGAGTAGAGGTTCCCTGAGTATATCCGTCTATATGGTTGATATCGGTTTTGGCCATACGTGCATCGTCATGATGACAGAAGTCATGCCATACACGGTATTTTTCGTTCACACGCATGTGGCACATCTGTACCGGCAAGAAGTATTCCACCTCTGCCTGCCAGATACCCTTGTCCCACACATCTTTGGCAATGCGGAACACCGGAGAAGCAGCATCGCCGTACATCACCTGATAGAGCCCTTCTTCCGTCACTTCCGTGAAGTCGAACTGCAGATAGTGGTAACGTTGGAAATCTCCCCAATCCTTGGCAGCCTGCTGCTTTACCAGTTTCCTGCCATCGGCAACAATGCGATAAAGGGCAGGTTGCTTGAAGTCTGTATCCCGTTTGTCCAACTCTATGACAGCTACTTTCTTCTGTCCAGGATGGTAACCTACTTGAGAGGCTTGCACCACCGGTGCATAACGCCAGTCTTTAGTGACTGTCGGACGGATTATCCATTTCACCGCACCTTCCTTTGTCCCTACCGGGAACTCCGAACGGAGCACAAACCAACCGTTGTTATGATTTATCCTTCCATCATACAGCAGCAAGTCTCCTTTCTCACTTTCAATCGTAATCTTTGCCAAATCATCCTGAGGATTGAGTACAAACTTTTTCCCTGCGGCCAAAGGAGCAGAGACGATATCATCGGCAATCATCGGGTTATAAGTCTTTCTATCCAACAGCAACTGGTCCAAATCAGCTTTCCCGCCAGGGTTGAAATCTCCGATATGCTCCATGTTGGAAGACTGTTTCATGGTGGGCCCCATCGCCTGGTGGGGAAAGACTCCCGTCCGGTTGTCCATAATCCACGGCTTGCCCAGCAAAGTGGAAGGTACCAATTCCAGATTAAAGCCCAACTTGCCGGCAAACCGCTCGGGCACCGGTTGGTCCAAATCAACGGTCAATACCAGATAATCCTTCTCGCCTTTGACCTTAATGGTATAGCCAAAAACAAAATCCGGATAAATCATCGGATTAAAGCCTGCCATATGTTTGGCCGAATCCGGATAACTCAATGTGACACGGATTTCATTGTCAGCCTCATCCACCACCCGGCTTCTCATCTTGGGCAATCCCTGCCACTGCCCTTGCGAGATTTCAAAGCGCACATCTCCATTGGCAGCCCTGCGGTCTCCATTCAAAACAAGGGTCAGTCCTCCCTGGTGTCCTTCAGGGTAGACGTCACTGAACACCATCACATTGGCCCCGCCATTCTCAAAATATCCCGATGGATTGATTCTGAAATCCTGGGCGTGCAGCCCCATACAAAGCATCAGTGATGCTGCACCTGCTATAAATTTCTTCATAAATACTATTTTAAACGATTATGTATTTCCACTCCCAAGCGTACCGTATGATACGGGCAACGCCACATACTCACTTTGGGAGTATCCTTCTTGGGTTCTCCATCAAAACAATCACTGTACCATTCACCGTATTCCCGGTCTATCATACAGTCCTTTACGAAAGTCCAAACCGTATCGGCCGATTGCAGATAAACGTCATTCCCGCTGATTTGCCAGGCATTGACACAAGCTATCATCGTTTCAATCTGGCCCCACCATGAGGCATGCCCGGTTGTTCTTCCGCCCTTCTTTTCATACATCATATACCCTTTGTCACTCAGTCCTTCCGCCAAGCAAGCATCCGTCACATCCAGCGCAAGCCGATTCGCCCTATCCATCAGTTGCCGGTCTTCTAACACACGGGCAGCCTCACAAAGCAGCCATCCCGCCTCCACATCATGCCCATAAGAGTCCATCTCAACCAGACTGTTCCATGCATTATCAAAGAACAAATTAAAATGCCTCCTTGAAGAGTCATAAATACGGTCCATAAACAACCCGGTGCAGAACTTGAGTCGTTTCCTCAGTCCGTCGTCTTTCCAGCATTGATATAAAAGGGTATAAGCCTCCAGCACGTGCAAATGCGCATTCATAGTCTTGGGTGCATTGTTATCATAATTATCCAGTTGTTTCCAATCTTCAGTAAAAGATTCCACATAACCGTCATATTGCGATTCACGGCCTTTCTCCTCCAAGGTATGATATAAACCGACAGCCATATCCAGACTCTCGCTGTTACCTGTTGCCAGATAGTGTTCAGCCAGCCCATAGATGGCGTAGGTCATGGCATACGTATATTTGGAAGCATTCAGCACCTCACCGTCAGGATTGACCAGCCAATATACCCCACCATGTTCCTTGTCTATAAATGTATCAATGAAGTAGCGTTGCGATTTATCCGCAAGCTTCAGATAAGCCTCATCCTTAAACGTACGGTATGCGGCAGAAAAACTCCACAGAATCCGGGCATTCAGAACCCCTCCTCTCGAAGCATCCACTACCGGAGTACCATTCCGCAATACAGTTCCATAAAAACCGCCGTCGGGAGCCACTGCATAATCCATCCAAAACGGCAACACGCTGTCTCTGACATTCGTGACAATCTCTGTACGCATGCGTGTCTGCATATCTGTCTCCCCTAAATGCGACCGGCAACCTGCCAGACAATATGCAACCAGCAGTGCTATCCAATAAAACATCTTCCTTTCCATAATTATTCTCTAAAACCATCAAACTTTTCCTTGTATAATTCCCCGTTTATCAGAGACTGGTGTTCGTCGTCTCAAGTACTGGTGTTTGTCATGTCAGACACCGGCTTTCATCACGACAGACGCTGACGTCTATCACAACAACTACTGGTGCCTGACATTTCACTCACAAATATTTTATTATTAAGTGTTTATTTATAATTTATCAATATCCCGGATTCTGGTCAGCCTGATTGATGAGCGGGTTGGTCAGAATCTCATTCGTCGGAATCGGGAAGATTTCCTGATAAGCCTCGTGCTCAAAGAAACGGAATGAGTCACCAGTCTGCAGACAAGCCTCTTGTGAAGAGTTGGCTGCTGTCTTCGGATATTCGGCGGCAAACCATTCTTTGCACATACCCATACGGCACAAATCATGGTAAAGCGAGAACTCGGCATTGAATTCATGGCGACGCTCTATAATCAGCGCCACCTTCCATACCGGAGAAGTATAGCCTTTGGCTGCTTTATAGCTTGTATAATAGGTCTCTGCATCCGGCACTTCCACCGTCTGGGTATTCAACATGTCGGCGGGTAGGTCAATCATCGTCGCTCCCATCTCCAAATTACCCCAAGCACGGTTACGTATCTGACGTATCATGTTCCATCCGGTAGCGTTGTCACCTGTCTCGAAACAACATTCTGCATAGTCGAGCATGATGCCTGCATAACGCTTCAGAGTCAATGAAATAGGATTGAATACTTTGTTGTTCTCACCTGGCTTGCATCTCCAGTATTTCAAGGAATAAACAGTAGGCATATTTTCGGAGCCTTGGAAAAGACCGTCAAAACCACTTGTCACCCCTACAGTCTGCCCGGTAATGGGATGCGTATCCCCTTTGGCAACAGCAGAGTACTGGCGGCGTTTGTCACCCGGTTCAAAGGAACGTACAAACTCCCAAGAAAGACAGAGAGAACCCCAGCCTCCCCATTCGGGTGCCGCGCACATATATCCGTACCACATCATGGCATCTGAAGACGAATCGGCTCCCCAACCCATATATCCTTGTTCATGATACATCACCTCAAATACGGACTCTTTGGTCCAATGTGTATCCCAGGCATGAAGGTTACCGAAGCAGGGCTCCAATGAATAGGTTCCACTGTCCACTATATCCTTCAGTTCCGTCTTGGCTTTCGTAAAGTCTTTCTTCAACATATACAGCTCGGCCAAATAAGCTTTGCAGAACCCCTTGGTTATACGTCCGTATTCACCATTCATGGGTAACCAATCCAGATGGTCGCGTCCAAAAGACAAATCTTCCTCGATAGCCGCATAAGTCTCATCCACGGATTCCGGGCGTGCCTTTCCTACCGAAGTAGTATAGGTTTCACCGGTAAGCAACATCGGTACCCTTCCGAAAAGTTTCGTCAGGTAAAGGTAGTTATAACCGCGGATGGCACGTGCTTGCGCTTCATAAACGGTCTTGGAATTGCTGTCCGCAAATATAGAGGCATCCGCTGTCTCCAGGCCAGCCAGGAAACGGTTTGCACGGTCCACTGCACGATAACTCATCCGCCATGCAGTCTCCAGGGAACCCTTATCGGGTTTCCAGGCATGACGCTGCCATTCCGCATCCCAACCGGAAGCCTGACAGTCCATCGTAGAATGGTTGGCAGCAAATACCTGAGGCTTGAATCCCCATGTCTCGTCATCACCGGAACCGTGCTGGTCCGTATAAAAGGTATCATAAAGTCCGTTCAATCCGGAAAGGACATTCTCCTCCGTTTTAAACATGAAATCTGCCGGAAGAATATCGTAATGATCCACTTCCAAATAATCGTCACAAGACGTTACGGTGCTTAAGGCCAGCACACCGATCAACAGTTTATATAAGTTTTTCATAATCATATTTTTTATCCGTTAGTATTAGAACTGTACACTCAGACCGAAAGTAACCGACATCGGGAACGGATAACGTCCTCCGTCAAATCCCGAATACAATACATTGGAGTCACCGACTTCCGGATCGCCGAACTTATTGTACGAAGAGATGGTACATACATTGTCGACACTGGCAAATACGCGTGCATTTTCCATTTTCACCGGCTTCAGCACATTCTTCGGGAATGTATATCCTATCTGAATATTTGAAATCTTCAGATAATCCCCCTTCTGGATGTAGGCGTCGGACACACGCATGTTCTTATTATAGTCTGTCTTGGTGATACGCGGATATTTGGCGCCGGTATTCGAAGATGACCATGCATTATTGATATATTCCTTCAGTACATTCTGATAACCGCCGTCGGGTGCATAGACTGAGGTCAAGCGGGCCGAAGAATAAGAAAGGATATCCATACCGGCTACACCGTACAAGTTCATCGAGAAATCAAAGTTTTTCCAGGAAGCGGTAAGGTTCATTCCGTAAGTGAACTTGGGATATCCATTGCCTATAACAGTACGGTCGGCATCGGTAATCTGCCCGTCACCATTCAAATCAACAAACTTATAGTCGCCGGGCTGGGTAGTCTTGTCCTGATATACACCACTTTCAACTCCCTTTTCAACCGCCAGCCTATTCATTTCATCAATTTCGGCCTGGGTTCTGAAAATGCCTTCTACCTTCCAGCCATAGTAGGAACCTACAGGATAGCCGTTCTGTGTAATGGAGTGGTTGTCCCAGTTGTCGCCATCTTGTGCTGAACCTGACTTGCTGAATATCGGATCGCCGACTTCAATAGCCTCGTTCTTCAGGGTAGACCCATTCAGTCTTATGCCGATATTCCAATCGCTGAAGCTCTTGTTCCACGCAGCAGTAAACTCGAAACCTGAGTTACGGATATGTCCCGCATTAGTATAGACATTGGAGAAACCGGTGGAAGGACGAATCTGGCGATACAGAAGCAGATCCTTTGCGTCACGGATAAAGTAATCGGCAGAGAAAGAAAGCTCATTGTTCATAAAGGCAAAGTCAATACCGATATTTGTCTGCTCATTGGTTTCCCATTTCAGGTTGGTATCAATTTCTTTCTGCTGGGCAATACCGGCACCGTTAATCACACTCGAACCATTAAAGAACCAGTACATTGCATTTGCCGAAGACAACTGTGCTATGGACAAGTTGGTACCATTGCCCGCATTACCGGTCTGTCCCCATCCGGCACGCAACTTCAAGTTACTGAACAGTTCTAAATCCTTAATGAACTTTTCCTCGGAAAGACGCCAAGCTACAGAAGCGGAAGGGAATGTACCATAACGATTGCCGGCACCAAAGTTCGAAGAACCGTCGCGGCGTACCGTTGCAGTCACAATATAGCGGTCGTTCAAAGTATAAGTCAGACGGCCGAAGTAAGAAAGGAACCTTGTCTTCAAATCCAGCCCACCATCCGTTTGCTTAGACGATGGGTCATTGGTCAATGAAATTTTGCGGATGTTGTCTGCCGGGAAATCGTTGGCACTGGAATTCAGCCAGGCACCGTTCGTATCGCTGGTAGAGAAACCGGCCATTGCACTTACGCGGTGATGCTCATTGGACCAGTCATAGTTCAAGAACGCTTCCAGACCGAGTGAAGTGGACTGGCTCTGGTTCAGCGAGAACGAGTCCTTACGGTCTTGAGTTCCAAAGGTTCTATCATTATAGGCTGTATAGCCATTATAACCTTTTGTATAATAATTATAACTGGCAATAGTCTTGAAAGTCAACCCTTTGTACAAATCGAGTTGTAGGAAAGCACTAGCAAGCATACGGTCCCATTTATTAATACTGTCGGCAGTCTTGGCAGCAGCAACCAGATTGTCAGCTCCCTTGTTCACGTCTCCATTGCCTTCTTTCTTGTAATGTCCCCAAGTACCGTCGGGCAACACAATAGGCATGGAATAGAAAACACCGTCCTCTACATAATCCATGGTTGGAATGGCTTGTGCATAGTTTCTCAGGTTGCCTCCTCCCATCTTTTCCGAATGTGCATAGTTCAAGTTCAAGCCTACATGCAGAAAGTCTTTCACTTTGTGAGTGATATTAGCGCGTGCCGTCAAGCGTTTAAAATTCGACTCAATCACGATACCCTGGTTGTTCAAATAACCCAGAGATAAGTTGGCTTGGGTATTTTCGCTGCCTCCCGAAGCAGAAAGGTTATAGTTCTGCTGTAATGCCGTGCGTGACATTTCATCCTGCCAGTCAATGCTGTTCAGTCTGCCTATGTAATCCTCGCCATATGCCAGATTGGTCATGGCAATACCGTCATTCTTGACGGCGGAACGTACAGCACTTGCAAACAAGCCCGCATCAGCCACATCAATCTTATTCGAATTGAACTGGAGGGCATAGTTGGCCGAAAAGTTCACCTTTGCCTTCCCCTTACCACCGTTCTTGGTAGTAATCATAATGACGCCATTGGCACCGCGAGTACCATAGATTGCCGTAGCCGAAGCATCCTTCAGAATTTCGATGGACTCTACATCATTAGGATTCAAGAAATCGATGGAAGTTCCCACCTGCACACCGTCCACTACATAGAGTGGGTCGGCAGAGCCATTCACGGTTGCCACACCGCGGATACGGATGGAGAAACCTCCTTCCGGGTCACCGGAAGAACGGATGACAGATACACCTGCCGCAGCTCCCTGCAAACCTTGTCCCAAGTTCACCGGATTCCGCTTCATCATTTCCTCCGCATTCACGGAAGCCACAGAACCGGTGAGGTCGGATTTCTTCATCGTACCGTAGCCCACAACAACTACCTCATCCAAGGTTTCGGTATCCTCCTTTAAAATAATTTTCAGAGCATTCATATTCCCGGTTACTTTGACCGTTCGCGCCAGATAACCGATGTAACTGGTCTTCAGCGTAGAACCTACGGGACACTGCAAGGAGAAGTTACCGTCCAAATCGGTAATCATACCGTTTGTCGTACCTTCCACAATGACATTGGCACCGATGATGGGCTCGCCTTTCTCATCCACCACTTGGCCCTTCACAGTAACTACACTCTGCTGTACGACAGTGACACCTGCAAACGGCTGTACGCTTGTTGCAAAGAGAGGTCCGGCACATGCCAGCGATACTGACATGATACCCAAATACTTCATCACATTTCTCATAAATACTAAATACTTAGGTTTAACAAATACCCCGGTCATAAGCACATCGGGAAAAAGATATGCGACACAATTTTGTGCCACTATAGAGGCACTGCCGTGCCATTGGGAAGGCACATCTGTGCCACCATAGTGGCACAGATTTCGGTAACTATATCCCTTTCTCTTCCATACCGGCAGGGGTGAATTCAATATAGATTTTCAAAGATTAAGTTCAGAAACTCAGGGAAGTGCCTTCAACCTGGTTCAACAGTTGCGGTTTGGCCTTTCCACAATCCACTTTCACAACCTGAATACGGTTGTCGGCAGGTAGACAAACCAATCCTTCCGCCTGCTTCTTGTCAGCACTGTATACCTTCAGGTTCATTTTGCTCCAATCCATCTCAGCAGTGGACTGCGCCAACTTCAGATGAGGAAGTACCGAACCGTCACGTACCAGCATGATTATCGGCAGACTGCCTGCTTCAATTCGGTGCCATCCACCTTCGTAGACTTTCTCTGTCTGGTAGTCTATCCATTTTCCTTCGGGAAGGTAAACTGTGCGGCCCGTCATACCGGATTCAAGCAAGGGGGCAACCAGAATCTGCGAACCGAAGAGATACTCGTCATCCACTTTCCATGCTCCCGGATCATCGGGGAATTCTACAAACAAGGCTCTTAGCATCGGTAAGCCCTTTTCTGTACATTCCTTAGCCTGAGCATACACATAAGGCATCAGACGGTACTTCATCTCTGCACTCTTGCGGAAGACATCCTGCACACGCTTGCTGTCGTACAACCACGGCTCTGTCGGAGGTGCCCCATGCGCGCGGGTATGGGAAGTAAGAAAACCGAACGGTATCCAGCGGCAATACAAGTCCTCCGGAGTGGATTTTACAAAGCCACCCATATCATGGCTCCAAAAGGAGAAACCGGACAAGCCGAAGGACAAGCCTGCACGAAGCGTACCCAGCAGTCCCGTGTTCGTAGTTGCAGCATCACCGCCCCAATGCAATGGATAACGCTGGGAACCGGCCCATGCGGCACGTGCCCACATTATATTCTCGTTGTGCAACTTCTTGGTTATCTCGGACACTGCCATATCATAACGCACCGGATAGAGGTTATGCTCATACCATCCGCTCTTGCCGGAAGCGTAAATACCGTTCAGTGGAGCAGCCTCGCCGAAGTCTACTTTAATGGCACTGACACCGATATTCAGCAATCCCGCCAGCTTGTCCTGATACCACTTTACGGTTTCCGGATTGGAAAAATCGAGCACCACATCTTCGTAGGGAAGTTCACCATTTCCATTTTTCACATACATGTCTTTCTCTATCAGTTCAGAGAAATAACGATTTTTAGGAGTGAAATAAGGCAACTGCCACAAACATACATGGAAACCTTGTGACCTCAAATCCTTCAACATCTGCTGTGGATTCTGGAAACGGTTCTCGGAGAATTTATAGTCACACTGCCAGTCCACATCAAACCAGCCGGTATCGAAATGGATAACATCGCACGGATACTTGTTCTTACGGATATTGGCCGCTACATCATAACCTTCCTTTTCACTGAAATAGGTAATACGGCTCATCCACGTACCGAAAGACCACAAGGGGGGCATGCCCGGCTTTCCTACCAAATCGGTGTACTCGTCCAGAATATCTTTCGGCTCGCCGAAGAAAACGAACAAATCCAGGTTCTCGTCACCCATGAACATTTTGTTCAGCCCAATATAGGTAGCACCAAAATCACAAGTCACGGGAGCGGATGTATGCATAAACATACCATATCCCCGGTTACTCATAAAGAAAGGAATCGGTTTGTACATCTGGTCCGTCTCAGGCCCTTGTGGGTCTGTAACGAACAAGTTCACCTTCTGTCCGGCCTTGTTCAGCCCAGTGGCAGACTCTCCGCAACCAAAAATCATTTCATCCGCAGTCAAGGTAAATACCGGATTGATGCGGCGGGCATTGTCACTTCCCCGCTTCACAAAACAGAACGGTGTATATTTTACCTGCGTAGAGTCCGCATCACTCAAAGCGGCAGTCTGGCTCAAGATACGTCCGGCTTTATCCTTCAAGACGATTCTCCAGGGATTCTTGTTAATCTGAATGGTTCCATAGTCACTGGAATAGACAATCTTGTCATTCGTCTCGGTAACTTTCCAGCTTCCATCCCTGCCCGGTTCCTTTGCCAACATGATGGAAGCGGCAGGTTTAGGTTCCACCGGGGTCGTTAGCATACGGATACGTACCGTACGCGGAGTTACAAAGTCAATCTTGAATTTGAGGTTAGGGTCATTTTCATAGGCAGTGAAAGGAAAATCGAGCATTCTCATTTTCCGGGGCTGTGAACCGTTGGTATTGAAGGCTTGACGGGGCATCAGATGCCCGCGTTTCCAGTTCACCAGCCCTTCACCCGACTTGGCATCGAATGACTCCAGGTGATCTGCAAAAAACAAAGTATTACTCAAGTCACGGAAATCGGTACTCATGTCCAGAGGTTGGTTCATCAGATACGAGGTACCGTCATTGACATGTGGCTGTGCCAACAGATTGCCGCCGGCAAACAACAGCATCGCCACTGCTAAAAGTTCTTTCTTCATACTATTAGGATTTAAATGATCTTGCCTGCAAATGTATTTTTCTTAAAGGAAACACAGATGCCTTAAAAATGTCTTTTAATATCCGGTTTTGTTTCATAGAACCCATATAGGATCATTGGAAACAAAATGCATACTATTTTTCACCAAACGGAGGATATCATCCCACGCGAATACGCAAATCTTCCCTTGCTCGTTCGGAGGATTATATTTAAGTTTGCAGTTACAATATTGTTAATCCTTCTAATAAAGAAAATACATGAAACAACTGCTCCTATTCCTTATATGCAACCTGACCTTTCTCCTTACTGTTCAAGGTAACTCAACGGAAATCCCGCTGGCTGTCATGTTCAAGCAGCTCTCTACAACAGAAGGACTCTCCAACAACAGTATCCGAAGCATCTACAGAGACAATAGGGGATTCCTCTGGGTGGGGACAGAATCAGGACTCAACAAATACGACGGCTACTCCTTCCAGCAGTATTACCAGAACAACTCCAACCTGCCGGACGATGCCATCAGCGAAATTTTCGAAGGACCGGACGACAATGTATGGATAAGGACTTCCAGCGGCTACAGTATCTATAATTATAAGACCGGTAAATTCGACAATGACTATAAACCCATACTCGATGGGCTGCAAATCCCCAGTAAAAACATTCTGAGGATGGGAAAAACCTCCAAGAATGAATTTTGGGCCTACGACTATTCCAAACTTTACATACGAAGCATGGACAACAGCTCCATCAAAGCCTATCCACTGGCAGTTGAAAAGATTTCAAGCCTCTATATAGGTGTCCAGTTCATTTATATAATGTACTCCAACGGTACCCTATACAGTATCAGCAAGCAGACTTCCGAAGTCAAGGAAATAGCCATTCCCGCCATCTATAGACCTTTGCTGGAGAATCATGAGCCACACATTTACATAGACCAAAACGAAAACCTATGGGTATACACCTTCCAAAACAGCCTGCTTTTGCACAAGAACAGTTTTACACAGCAATGGGAGAACATCAGCCTAAACAATAACACCCACATACAGTACAATCGCGTGCAACGCATCCTCGACCTGGGAGACGGCAACGTATGGATACTTACCAGCCATATGGGGTTGTTCGTTTACAACGCCCTGACCAAATCTCTTACCAACTTGGTGCACAATCCATTGAAACCGCACACCATTGCCAGCAACAATCTGAATACCATTTACCGGGACAAAGACGGAACCATATACATAGGGAATTTCAAACACGGTATTTCCTATTATAGCCCCATGTCTCAAATCATACTATGCAACAAATCCCTGGAATATGATGATATCCTAACCTTCTGCGAAGACACAAGCCAGGAATCCATTTACTACGGAACAGACGGTACGGGACTAATCCGACGTTCACTGGTGACCGATTCATACGAAAAGATAGCAACTCCCGCCAATATTGTAGTCGACTTATCCATCGACTCCAAAAACCGCCTATGGATAGGCACCTTCCAGAAAGGACTGCTATGCTACTCGAAAGGGCAAATCAAACAATACACGGTAAGCAACAGCCAGCTTCTCGAAAACAATGTGTATACAGTAGAGGTGGACAAACACGGATACATCTGGATAGGTACCATGAAAGGATATATACAGAGGTTAAATCCGGAAACCGGGCAGTTTGACACCATCTTGTACCGTCCGGGAGAATTCTTTGTCCGTGATATGTACTATGACAAAGACAGCACCCTTTACGTAGCAACCAGAGGAGGACTCATTATTATCGATACGGAAACCCAAGCCTATAATATATACGCCGAAGCCAGCCGTTTCAAGGAGAACAATATGCTCACTGTCTATAAGGACAGCCGGGACCTTCTTTGGATAGGACATCCACACGGACTGAGCATATGGAACCAGAAGAACGACTCCATCTACTTTCTTGACCAGAAAAACGGGCTTGCCGCCAATCTCGTCAGAGCCATCACGGAAGACAACAACAACCAAATGTGGATTGGCACCGGCAACGGCATCTCACGAATCAAAATAACAAACGATACATACACCATCGTGAACTACTCCGTAAGCGACGGACTGATATGCAACGATACCAATGTCCACGCCATCCTCAAACTGCAGAACGGCAATATACTGATAGGTACTCCTCAAGGTTACCAGACTATCATTCCACAAGACATCCTGACCACAAGTTATGATGCCAACATTTACCTTACCGGTATTGAGTTCAAATTCGGAATGCCCCATCCGGACATCCTGAACGGCAGCTCACTTGAATGTGCACAACACCTTTCCTTCACTGAAAAGGAAAATTCATTCACTCTGTCCTTCTCCGCTCTCGACCTGGTGGAAACGGATAAGATAAAATATGCCTATAAGATTCATTCCAACTGGATTTATGCCGAAAACAACAAAGTAAACCTATCCATGCTGACTGCCGGAAACTATACTTTATCCGTCAAGGCATGCAACTCACAAGGCATATGGAGCCCCAACGTCAAGGAACTGAAAATAAAGATACTCCCTCCTTGGTGGCGCACCTGGTGGGCCTATACCATATATACCGGTATCATTTTGTGTATCCTTCTGTCCATTATCCGCAATCTGCGCTTACGCCAAAAGCAGAAACAAATCATGCAGGCCATCGAGGTGGAAAATGAAAGGCAGCAGAAAATCAACAATATGAAACTGCAGTTCTTTGCCAACATAAGCCACGAACTGCGGACTCCCTTGTCACTTATCATCAATCCGCTTGAAGAGTTTTTCGTAGACCATCCCGAATATCGTAAAGGCATTCTGGATATAGTCAAACAAAATGCCGACTATCTGCTGGAATTGATTAACCAACTGCTGGATTTCAGAAAGCTGGATGCCAAGGCTGAAACCCTGAAATGCAAACATGACAACATCCTTATCATTCTGAGTGAAATATTCCACTCTTTCGATCCGATAGCACAGAAACGGAACATCAGCTATAGCCTTACCGCTCCACAACATTCTGTATTCATGGATTTTGACTATGGCAAGATACGCAAGATATGCACAAATATCCTGTCAAATGCATTCAAGTTCACTCCCAATAAAGGAAGCATCTCACTGGATATTGCCGTAAGAGGCACAAATCTGGAACTGACCTTTACCGACACCGGTTGCGGCATAGAGGATGAAGCCAAGGAGAAAATATTCCAAAGATTCTATCAGTCGAGCAAAAACCAGTCGAGCAACGGAGGCAGCGGCATTGGACTGCACATTGTTTCCGAATACGTAAAGATGCATCAGGGTACTGTCTGTGTCAGGGATAACCAGCCTTGTGGTTCTGTATTCCTGATTACCCTACCCCTGCACCAGAACAGTAATGAAACCAAAAACGGAGAACCGGTCGAAGAACCGGAAATAAAGGAAGAATCCCATCCATTCACCATACTACTCGTAGATGACAACTACGACTTCTTGAAATTTCTCTCTGAAAGTCTTGCCAGGCAGTATCATGTATTAAAAGCCACAAACGGAAAACATGCACTAAATGTACTGGAAAAGGAAGATATTGATTTAGTGGTCAGTGACATCATGATGCCCGAGATGGATGGTCTGGAACTATGTTCAACCATCAAGAATGACATACGCTACTCCCATATCCCCATTATCCTCCTGACAGCTAAGGCAAGTGAAGAACACCAATTGGAAGGGCTTAGCGTTGGTGCAGACGACTATATCACCAAGCCTTTCAATATGGAAGTCCTCAAGCTGCGCATCAACAAGATTATCGAGATGAACGTCAAACGTCAGGAAATATTCAATCAGGACATTAAAATCGAGCCAAGCCGTATCACCATCACTCCCCTTGACCGGCAGCTGGTGGAAAAAGCCATCCAGATTGTAGAGGACAATATCAGCGAAACCGAGTTTTCCGTCGAGGAGCTGGCCAGCAGCCTGAATATATCACGCAGCTATTTCTACAAGAAAATGATTAAGATAACGGGAAAGAAACCCATCGAATTCATCAGGACCATCCGTATGAAACGTGCACAACAACTCTTGACAGAAAGCCAGATGCAAGTTTCGGAAATTGCATATACCTTGGGGTATAACTCCCCCAAGGTATTCTCCAAACATTTTAAAGAAGAGTTCAACATCAGCCCATCCGAATTTATAAGGCAGCAGGCTGAATAGCAACATTATTTTGACATCAAAGCATCCAACGAAGACACCAACGCCACCAAAGCGGCACTCCAATTAATGGCTATCTCATTGGAAGCATACGAACCCTCCACATCTGCATAAGACTCATCCGGCAGGTTGGAAGCATAAGCAATGCCATCCTGCTGCCCAGGATTGGGACCGCCAACCAGGAAACCGGGAAGAGGTGCCTCTATATCATCCGATGTAGAAAGACGATGGTGCGGATACAGAGGACTCTTCATCCCGAAACCGGTAACATAACAATATCCCGTAGCATTCTTTCCTAAAATGTAGTCCATATTGCGGTAGGCGTTCGTCAGGTACGACTTCTCGCCCGTAAGCAAATAGGCGCAAACCAGTGAAGTGGCTTGGTTAGCACACCCTTCGGCAAGGCATCCCCAGAAGAAATCTTTGGCATCGTTGCCGTAAGGAGCATGGAAAGGAGAGCGGTCAGCACCCCGCACAGCCTCGACAGCATAGTCCAGTAACAGGTCTTTCATGGCATTTGCCAATTCCACGTCTTCACCCTGATATTCCCTGCCCGGTTGCAGCCAGGCAAACACGCCCAACGCAGTGGTATTGCCCCAAGAAGGAGTCTTATATGCAGTCGGCAGATGCTTCTTCACTTGTTCCCGGTAAACGGGCTTTCCCGTAGCAAGATAGAGCTCGGAAGCCGCCCAGAAGAATTCGTCATCGGCACTACGATCACCGTAAGCTCCCGTAACCACGGCAGGTTGATATTGCTTGTTGAGGAGGTCCTGATGATAGAGCGCTTGCGGATACGCTTCTGCCCAGGCGTAAGCACGTTCGGCAGCCTGTAAAGCCACTGTCGAAAAGCCCGGATAATCCTCTTCGTAAGGAGTAAACAAGGCAGAAGCCTGCGCCAAAGCCGCAGCATAGTCCAATGCCGCCGTTACTGATTTCTGAACCACATAACGAGGCTGCTTACACTCCGTAGGCTTGATGAATCCCTCGAACGAAGGGGTAGTCAGCTTGTGGTAGACTCCTCCGTCGGCAGGGTCTTGCATAGTCAGCATCCATCTCAGGTTATAGTACATCTCGTCCAGCAAATCGGGCGTGTGGTTTCCGCTTTCCGGGATGTTCACCTGTTGACGGATAAAATAATCAGGAAAGCGGGCATAAATCGCCTGCATCAGTCCAATGGAATAGGCGGAGTTCACAATATACTTGTTATAGTCTCCGGCATCATACCATCCTCCCGGAGAAGAAATCACCGTTCCCGCCTTACGTTCCGGCCCGGCAGCATTGGGATGTATCAGTACCTTGTCATCGGGATGGCCTGCCGGACGGCTCCACCGACCCGCATAAGTCGCTTCGATGGGCATGCCCGTACGTTGGTAATAGAAAGATTTCAAAGCTGCATCGGCCAAAGGGGACAGTACTCTTTCTTTTATTTCGAATGCCACTGAATCTCCGTTAACCATCAGAAAATAGTTTCCCGGTGCCGTGATGTCACTGAAATCCAATATCGTCCTGCTCTTATCCGACCAAGCAGATGAAGCAATATATCCGGGCTTACCGGAAAATACCCGATTACCCGTGGCTGCATCTACTATGGTAAATTCACGGACCTCACCGGTATTCACCACAGCTACTTTTTCCTGCTGGGGATAGTACCCTAACTGATTCAAACGTATAGTTTCTGAAGGATGCCCTAAAGTGGCCATCCCTCCCAGAACTGTAAACAGACATGTAGTTATATTCATATCACTATTCTTTAGTAATCATTTATATTATTCTATTTCAAAACTATTTATCAGACAATAAGGTAATGAAACTGATGGCCGGCAAGTGTACCCGTACCTGCCCATTCTCCACTTTCACTGCAGTTTCCTTCATGCAGTCTTTTGTATTGGTCACATAGACTTTCAGTTCCTTCACTTCTGCAGGGATACCGGAGATGACAGCCTCGCAATCCGCCCCATTATTGACCATATGGACGGCATATTCCCCACGCACCATATTTCCGAAAGCCGCACAGTTTACGTTTTTCTTGCTGCTACTGACCGGAATGGCCAAGGCATCGGCCGGAGTGGAGGCCAGTTGCTTGATATTCCAGAAACGTTGCGTAGGACGCAAAGGACCTTTGGAACCATAAATGCCGTCTCCCCACAACAACGAATAGTCTGAAGTAAGCTGCCACTGCAAGATGGACAATGGCTGGCAAATGGCACAAATACGCGTATACAGATTGATTTCATAAAGTGCAAACGTCGACTCATTGAATATCTCGGCATAACCATGAGCAGCGGCATCCGTACTACCCTCACCAACCAAGAGTGGTACATTGATCGCTTTGGCAGCATCCGCCCACTTCTTTAACGTAACATCATCACAACCACGCCATGAATGGAAAGAAACTGCACCAATATACTTATGAGTCTCAAGATTGTTCAAAGCAGGAAGGATGAAATCGAAAGTCGTGGCATCCGAATTGTCGCCAAGCAGCATGCGGGTAGGAAGATTCAACCCTGCCAGATAAGCACCGAACTCCTTAATGAAATCTGCATGTTCCTGCGGAGTGTGGAGGACATCAATACCCAAATCCGATTCATTGAACGAGAACATGGAGAACTCAATACCATAATACTGTTTGGCATACAACAGATAATCTGCCATGGATTTATAAATCTTCTCCTTTTTCCGGTTATCCAGACGATAAGCAATGACACCGCCTTGACGAGCATAACTTGCAGGACCTCCGTCAATGGCCCACGCAGGTGGAAACCAGCAGCTTAGTATTACCGGCATTCCCATCGCCTTCAAGCGCTTTGCCATGAGGAGACTTTCCTCCACCCGCTTGTTCAGTCCCCCATTCTGTGCGGTGGCAATAGGGTCGGCTTCCTCTTCCGGTTGCCACAATCTCCACGGAAATTCCACACGTCCATAGGCTACACGCAAATTTTCCAGACAGTAATCTATCACTTTAGGGTCGGCAGCAGGATTCTGCAGGCGGAAATTCCCTCCAAAGCCTGTAAACAGACTGCCCGGATTCTGCATATCCAATATAATTTCCGCGTCACTATGATCTATCACTCCGGAAGCATGCAGTGCCATGGACAATGCAGTTCTCTCAGCCTTTTTCAGAGTCGGCATCAGCGAGATATAAACTACGGTACCGGTGGATTCTTTTTCAACCGTGGCCTTTACAGACTTATTGAACTTGAATTCCAACTTCCTATTAGCCGAAGTAACGGTCAGCTTCCTGCCACTTGTCCTTACTTTGGCATCAGCGTAGTTTTCCGGACTTAAAGCAATACAGTAATAGGCTGTCTGGTTCAAAGTAGTGTCCGACAGCGCATCAATAGAAATCTCCACCAAGCCTTTTCCCTTATCAGTCACTTTCTGATGGAACTTTACACCTCGCAGAGTAGTCGTCACTTCCTGCATATCCCCCTCACGATGGAAAACGGGACGGACCTGCTTCTCCTTTCCGGTAATCTCCATATCCCCTTTCAAGGTTCCGACACGCAGGGACGACTCAAAGTCTATCAATTCACCGTCTACACGGACACCCGTGATATTGCTCCATGCCATCACTTCCGTCTGGGCAGAAAGCGGCAGAGACAATATGCCACACAGCAATGCAGCCATTCCCAACTGGAAAATTCGTAAATTCTTCATTATATCAAATATATAAAAGGTTGTCATTTCAGTCTTGTATCAATCTCAAACCCCATACGGCTGTTATGATAAGGACAATTCCACATACTTGCTTTAGGTTCCTTGTAGCGGGGAGTCCCATCTTCCAGCACAGTTCTGAACCATTCGCCATACTCCTTGTCTATCATCCGTGATTTGATGAAGTTCCAGGTACGGACGGCACTGTCCAGATAAGATTGTTCACCGGTCAGCTGCCAGGCATTGATGCATCCTACCACAGTTTCCGCCTGGCACCACCAGGAAGCATCCTTCCTGATTTTGTCCTTATGCCGTTCGTACATCATAGCGCCCATCGGGTTGATGCCCTCTTTCAAGGAGGCGTCTGCAAGTTCCAAAGCCACTTTCCTGCATTTCCCGATGACCTCCGGGTCACCCAGAGCTTCTGCAGCTTCCGTCAGCAGCCAGGAAGTTTCGATGTCATGCCCGTAAGAGTCGATGTCATCCAGATTGTTCCAGTTTGAATCACAGTATAATATCAGGTGATGTGTTTGTGAGTTATACAGTTTGGTTGTTATCAAGTTTATCACTTTTGCAAGGCGCTCGCGAAGGCCGTCATCTTTCCATACTTTATATAACGCTGTGTATGCCTCCAATACATGGATATGGGTATTCATTGTTTTGGTGGCAACACCATCTCCATCATATCCCAACTTTTGGGGAGTTCCCCATTCGCGGGTAAAGGATTCTATATAACCGTCGTTTACGGGATCTTTGATTTTGCTCTCCACGGTCCGGTAAAGCTCTATGGCTTTTTGCAGGCTTTCATTGTTGCCTGTTGCTCTGAAATGTTCGGACAAACCGTAGATGGCATAAGAGCAGCCGTAAGTCTGCTTGTCCGTATTCAGTGGAGTACCGTCTGCTTTTATCAGCCAATATACGCCTCCATACTGCGGGTCGATGAAGTGGTCGATAAAATAGCGTTGCGCCCTGTCAGCCAGTTTGCGGTAGGCAGCATCGCCATACATCCGATAAGCGGTTGAAAAAGTCCAGAGGATGCGGGCATTCAGTACGCCTCCTTTGGGAGCATCCGCTATCGGGGCACCGTCACGTCCCAATGAACCGTAAAAACCTCCGGAAGGGTCTACACTGTATTTTTCCCAAAAAGAGAGGATATTCTCTTTCAAGTCTGAGGTTATCTCATCTTTTAAAATCTTATCCGCGTGTGATTGCGCTTTTAGGAAAGGTGCAATCAGCAGCCCTACTACAATCAGCAGAAAAACGGGAAATAGGTGTCTCATAATGTAGCGATTTAAGAAATTGGCCATAGTTACACTGCAAATTTACAAAAAAACAAGTTGTCATTACTCATTGCCATCCTTTTTCAAGGGATACAATTGGTTCCGATAAAGGTCATTTTTGGGTACTGAATCCTTGTTTTGTCAAACACTGGCGTCTGTCGGCTCAAAGTCCAGTGTCTGTCAGCTCAAACACCAGTGTTCGTCAAGTGCTACAATATCTGCCCCAGAAACATAGGCAAACACCGGAAAAAGATACATTTTATAACGTTATTGGCTACAAACAAAAACCATCCGTTTCCTTTTTAGTCCGTATATTAGTGGAGAATTCTGTAACTCAAAAATAGATACTATGAGAAAGAGACATTTTCTATTCGCATCCGCCCTGGCACTGCTCTGCAGTAGCGGTGCACTGCATGCACAAGATTTCAAGCTGACATCTTCCGGTTATTTCAAGAACCAGGGAGTAGACGTCATGGCTTTTGATGACATCTATCCCGAGGGACACCAAGGAGGAGTATGTATCATCATGAATGGACACCGCGTAGCAACGAATGGAGACATCCGACTGGAAGCCACCCCCGGACAATGGCAGCCCGTACCGAAACAACTCGACCGGAAGCTCAGCGACAACAGCATCACCGCTACGCTCTGCTATCCCGACTCCTCACGCCACCTCACCGGATTCAACCCGATGATTTACCCGGATCTCCACCTTATATATACGGTACAAGTGGAAAGCAAAGGTAAACACATAGAGGTGACCGTAGACCTGGACCGCCCCATTCCCCAGGAATTCATCGGAAAAGTGGGCTTCAACCTTGAATTCTTCCCGGGTTCCCTCTTCGGCAAGCCCTGGATTATGGACGGTCAGAGCGGCATCTTCCCGCAACAACCCAACTCCCCCCTGATGACAACCCAACCCAACTATCTGCATACGGGAAACTATCATGACGGCAAGCAATCGCTGGCAGACATGGACAAACTGATAGGAAAAGGTTACAGCCCGATTGTGGCCGACGACATCATCAGCGAACCTTATGCCAAAGGCCGTAAGTTTACCTCCCGCCCCGACGACCCTTACAACAAAGTAACCATCGAATCATTGAGTGGTGACCTACAACTGTTTGACGGGCGTATGAACCACAATAACGGCTGGTTCGTACTGCGCAGCAACATAAAACCGGGTGTCACCAAAGGGGCCGTCAAATGGATTATCACTCCGAACGTAGTGGCCGACTGGATGTATCAGCCGGTTATCCAGACTTCACAGATAGGTTATCATCCCGCCCAGGACAAGGAAGCCGTCATCGAAATGGATATACGTGACAATAGAAAGGAAACGGCACAAATCATCCGCATTGACGCAGACGGCGAGAAAGTGGTCAAGAACGTCACTCCTGCCAATTGGGGCAAGTTCCTAAGATACAACTATCTGAAGGTGGACTTCACGGATGTGAAGGAACCGGGACTCTACAAGATTAAATACGATACCTCCGTATCTCCTATCTTCCGCATCGACAATGACGTATATGCCCGTGGCGTATGGCAACCCGTACTGGAATACTTCCTTCCCGTACAGATGTGCCACATGCGCGTCAACGAGAAATACCGCGTATGGCACGACTGCTGCCACATGGACGATGCCCGGATGGCACCGGCACACAATCATATCGACGGCTACGACCAGAAAGAGGGCCTGTCCAAATTCAAACCGGGTGAAGTGGTTCCCGGAGTGAACATAGGCGGCTGGCACGATGCCGGAGACTTTGACCTCCGCATCGAATCCCAAGCCGGAGAATCCTATATCCTGGCACTGGCCTACGAAGCTTTCCGCCCGAATCTCGACGTGACTTCCATCGACCAGATAAACCGTGTGACGGAAATCCACCAGCCCGACGGTAAGAATGACCTGCTGCAACAAGTAGAGAACGGCGCCCTTACGGTAGTCAACGGCTACCTGGCACTGGGACGTCTCTACCGGGGAATCATCTGCAACGACCTTCGCCAATACGTACTTCTGGGTGATGCCGCCGCCATGACGGACGGAAAAATCGGTAATGAAGACGACCGTTGGATATTTACAGAGGACAACCCCGGACGAGAACTGTCGACAGCCGCCCAACTTGCTGCCGTATCACGCGTATTGAAAGGCTTCAATGATACATTGAGTGTACATTGTCTCGACATTGCCCGCAAAGTATATGCTTCTACCGAAAGCGGCAACAACAGAGCCTTGTTCCCCAAAGTGCAGGCAGCCGTAGAGTTGTACCTCACCACGGGCGAACAACCCTATATGGACTTCATCCTGGACAACCAGGAGCTCATCATCAAGCAGATAGGCCAAATCGGCTGGTACACGGCACGCGTAGAACAACAGTTTGCACAGATGAAGAACAAGAAAGCCAAAGCCTTCTCTACCGCTTTCCGCAAAGCTCTGGCCGGATACAAACAAGAACTGGACAAGCAAGTGCATGAAACTCCTTATGGCGTTCCCTACCGTCCGAATATCTGGGGTGCAGGCTGGGATATACAGCGTTTCGGCTTCCAGCACTACTTCCTGACAACCGCCTATCCGGAAATATTCCCGAAAGCACCGGTATTCAATGCCCTCAACTTCATTCTCGGATGCCACCCGGGCTCCAACCAGGCTTCCTTCGCCTCGGGTGTTGGCGCACAATCAGCCACTGTAGGCTACGGACTGAACCGCGCAGACTGGTCGTACATTCCCGGTGGAGTCATTTCCGGTACAGCGCTTATCCGTCCCGACTTCCCGGAACTCCTGACGTTCCCGTTCCTCTGGCAACAGACTGAGTATGTGTTGGGAGGAGGTTCGTCCCACTATATGTTCCTGGTACTTGCAGCAGAACAGTTGCTGAAACAATAAGAAAGACAGAGGGGGGAACAAAACCCTCTGGATATTTTCTTTTAGGCGCGGATTACACGGATTTAGTTTACTGCATCCATGGATTCCGCGTAACCCGCGCCTAATATTATAGTATAATGAAAGTGTTTATCTACTTTCCGTTCTTTCACCAATTATCCGTACGGAACGGAATGGTAGGCAATTCATTTCCGCCAATCATCGTACCAATCTGGAAATCATGGAAACAGTAG
Source organism: Bacteroides sp. AF25-5LB (assembly GCF_003602965.1). Lineage (NCBI taxonomy): Bacteria > Pseudomonadati > Bacteroidota > Bacteroidia > Bacteroidales > Bacteroidaceae > Bacteroides > Bacteroides sp. AF25-5LB. The sequence goes on along the minus strand of NZ_QTMC01000019.1, from coordinate 23,224 downwards.
CGCACGCTGACGGGATGGGATACCTTTTCTGAAGAGATTACCACTTCATTCGTCTGCCAGTGCAGCCATACTTTATCGGCAGGATGAAATACACGGTCCTCGCCTGCCACTTCGAAGCCACGAAGGTCATAGTTACGGCAGATACCCATTTCCAGGTGGTCGAAAGAAACCCAGGCTTCATTGCCTTTAGCAGTCCATGACTTATATTGTGGGCCGAAACAGTGTATCTGCTTCAATCCATAGGTGAGGTTCAATGCCAGATAACTCAAACGTTGGCCCACCTTCCTCTTGTTGCGGGGATGGATGTTGTATATCTCGTAAGGTTCCACAAGGTCGTTGGTAGAAATCATGGCACTGTTCGGAATCTGGCTTTGGGCACGAAATTGCGCTTCGCGCAGGTAGGCAGCTTTCTCTTGCTGAGTGCCTCCATAGGCATAAGGAGCTATTTCTGCAAAGTAAAAAGGCAATTCGCCCAGTCCCCATTCCTTGCGCCACAGCTGCACCATGTCGGCCAGGCGCTCGGCATATGTTTCATGGCGGCCTACGTTAGACTCGCCTTGATACCAGATGAATCCCTTTATGGTATAGTTCTGAAGCGGCTTCAGCATGGCATTGTACATCAGCATGGGGCGGTGCATGGGGTGCAGGCGTTCGATGGAATCGGGGTTGAGGGAAATGTCCGGATAGTTTTCCAGCAACTCCCGGCTTATCCAACCTTCCACAGTGGCTCCACCGTAGGCACTGCTGATGATACCCACGGGAATACGGAGGGCACGGCTCAGTGAAGTTGCGAAATAGTAAGCTGTTGCACTGAAATCGGGTGCGGTCTCGATGGAGGAGAGGTTCCAACTACCTTCGCAGTCTGTTTGCGGTTCATACGTCTGATGCTTGGGAACGGTGAACATGCGCACACCCTTATTTTCGGCAGAAGCTATGATATCATCCACCCCATTCATGATGCAACAGCCGGCAAAACCTTTCAAGGGCATTTCCATATTACTCTGACCGGAAGCAAGCCATACTTCACCGATTAGGACATTCGTCAACGTAGTTTTTTCTCCATCATCAAAGGTTATCTCATAAGGCGTGTATCCTGCTGCCGGAGTTTTCACGGCAAGCAGCCAACGTCCGTCCTTATCGGCACGGCAAGTCGTTGTCTGTCCATTCCACGAAGGCGTGACGCGTACTTCGGCTTTCGGTGCAGCCGTTCCCCACAGTTTTACTTCCGTCTGTTGCTGAAGAACCATATTGTCACTTACCAGTGCAGGCAGTTTTACCTTGGCGCCCAATGAAGCGGCGTAGCATAATAGAATCAATGCAAGAGTTTTACTTTTCATGGCATATTTGTGTTTACTACTTATTCAGAATTCAATAACGTGAGCAAAAATAGGGCTTTTTTGCTCACGTTCATCCTTTTTCAAGTCAAAAGTTTACATCGCATTGTTCCGCAGCAATCGTAGGAATCAAGTCATCTTTAAACCTACAATAGAAGCTATCAACGTAGTAATAAAGAACAAACGGATGAAGGAAACCGACTCATCAAAGAATACAATCCCCAATATTACCGTACTTACCGCACCTATCCCCGTCCACACGGGATAGGCCGTCCCGATAGGTAACGTATGCACCGCCTTGGCAAGCAGCAACATACTGATGGCCAGACAGACAAGAAAGCCTGCACCCCAAAGATAATATTCCGTACCCGTAACGCCTTTCATCTTTCCCAGACAAAAGGCAAAGCCTGACTCAAACAGTCCGGCTACAACCAAAATAATCCAGTTCATACTCAATTCTTCTGTTTCATTATACATTTAAAGAGGGAGCAAAGATAACCTTTCCCGTACTCCTGCCACTTTACATTTGATAAGAAGCACCGGATAAGGTCGAAAATCGTATCTTTGCCACACTAAGAACCAATACTTGCCTGATAATGAACAAATACGATATTATCCATACCATATATCCAATGCCAAAGGCATCTGTCGACAAGCTGGTGGAGAACATCACGGAAGTGGCTTACCCCAAAAGTTCCCTCATACTGGAAGCCGGAAAGACGGAGAGAAACATTTTCTTCGTCGGAAAAGGTATTGTCCGCGCCTACGTGGAAGCGAAAGGTAAAGAAATCACCTTTTGGATTGGTGCCGAGGGAGCCACAGTCGTTTCACTGAAAAGCTACATCGCCAACGCACCCGGTTATGAAACCGTGGAATGCATGGAGGACGTCATTCTTTACGTCTTGAAACAGAGTGTCCTGGCAAGATTGTTCCAAGAAGACATCCACATCGCCAATTGGGGACGCAAGTTTGCAGAGACAGAATTCCTGCAGACTGAAGAGAAATTCATCCCCTTGCTGTTTACTTCCGCAGCCGAACGGTACGAAGTACTGCTGAAGAATAACCCGGAACTGCTGCAAAGAATCCCGCTGGAATGCCTTGCTACGTATTTGGGGATTACTCCGGTGAGTTTGAGCAGAATTAGGGCGGGGATTGGAAAACGACAAGGCTGAATAGAAATAAAAGAAAAGAAATTATACATGAATATATAATCTGTATATTTGTCATTAAATCAAGAACAAGCAGCCCATAAAATCACCTTTTCAATACGGCACATTGGTCGATAAAGGGGAGCAGTACATATTCTCCAACCCGGTATTTGAGTTGTGGTTCAAAGAGGGAGTATTACTGAAAGACTCTAAATTCACTAACTTTGCAACATAAACAAAAAACAATTACACAATAAATAAACATTTATATTTTGGATTGCTTATGAGCATCTTAATGACTGGTTGCGCCGAGAGTAAACCGGATGCGGCAGTAGAGAAAGAAACACTTTCATCCTGCAACGTCAAACTCAGTAACATACAATTTACCCAAGCCAAGAACGGGGCAGAGAACAATGTCACCGTATTCAACGACACACTGAAGTTTGTTGCCGGTCCGCAGACAGACTATTTCCGTTCGCCGGATGGAACTGCCATCAACAACTCACCTGTTATCTTTACAGAGATAGACAACACGAAGCCGTTCACCTTTACAGCCAAAGTGGAACCGCAGTTCACCCTGACGGGAACATACTCAGCCGGCGTACTTTATGTCTATGAGAACGATACCCACAACCAGAAACTATGCTTTGAGCAAGATGAAAACGGAGCACACCGCGTGGTGAGTGTCCGCACCATCGGAACTTCCGAAGTGGCAAGCTTGATAACGAATGAAGTAACGTAACGTCGATATAACTCAACACATTGTAGAATGCCCATCATTAATGTTATTCACATCAATGGTGGGTATTCTACTTTTACCATTCTGACACTTTGTATTTTCTATCGTATGAGGATCCCCCGTATTTCCATCTCTCTGTCTATACGAAAGGAAATTCGAGAACAAAAACATATAAAATACAGATTATAAGGAATATATCAAAACATACCTCCTCCTAATAAATTGAAAATATATCTCCGAAAGCCTTGATACGCCGAGAAAGCAAAGACAAAAGCAATGCTTTTTGTCACATTTACAGAAATATCCCTATCTTTCAAGCAATCCACCTAGTTCCCACGCCCGCACATGCCGTATTCCTTCATTGGACGGCAGGCAGAAGTCATCAAGCGAGACAACCAGTTTCTCATAATTATCTTGTATCGCCTCCAACGAAGCATACTCACGGCGCACCGTTTGTTCATCTACCAGCATGTAGGTGGATTGCAGATATATCGTACGGTCACCTTTCCGAGCGATGAAGTCCACCTCTTTTTCTTTGGCACATCCGGTATAGACATCATAGCCCGCCCGAAGCAACTCCAGATAGACAAGATTCTCCAGTTTATAACCCACACCATAGGCTGTTCCGGGATAGAGGAAATTCTTAAAGGCAAGGTCGTTGATGTAATATTTCGCCGTACCGGACAGTATTTCCTTTCCGCGCAAGTCAAAGCGTTCACAACGATACGCCAAGAACGAGTCTTCGATATAGCCTATGTAGGCAGCCACGGCATCATAGCTCGTCTTCCGGCCTTGGCTCTTGAAATAGTTCACGATGTTGCCGATGGACACTAAATTGGAGGCATTGCCTACAAGAAACGCAAAAAGGTCCTCAAGCAGCCGGGGGTCACGTATGCTGTAGCGTTGGATGATGTCCTTCAGCAAGATGGTGTCCTTCAAGGCAGACAAGTAATTGCGCTGCACCTCCTGCTTTTCGGGCAAGATAAAAAGTTCCGGGATTCCGCCCGTATTCATATAGCCCATATAGCTCTCACGGTTCTGTTCCAGATGCCTTATCTCTGTATACTCCTGATAGCTGAAGGGATATACCGGAAATTGGACGTATCGCCCCGAAAGCAGCGTGGCAAGCTCACCGGACAGCATCCGTGAGTTGGAGCCGCTGATAAAGAGCTCGTACTCCTCGGTATAGTCTTGCGAATAAGAATTGACCGACTTTTCCCATTCTTCGATGAGCTGCACTTCGTCGATGAAAATATATATCCTTCCCTGAGGGTGCAGTTCGCTTTTATAAAGCGCCACCAACTCTTCCAAATCCTTGTGAGTCTTCAAGAAAGCAAAGTCGCTCAGTTCCCGGTTGATGAACAAGGTGTTCTGCGGAGGGACACCGTTTCTTATCAGTTCCCTTGCTATCTGTCTCAACACATAACTTTTTCCGGTACGCCGCTGGCCGATGAGCACCTTTACAAGACGATTGCCTACGTAGTCCATGATTCTGCCGGTATAAGCTACCCGCATGAAACCAAAGTCAAAATCTCCTTCTGTCCAGAGATTGTACTTCCTAAGTATATCCATTCTTTCGTCCATAACCTAAACTTTAGTTGCAAAGATAACAATTTTCGGTTATAAACGAATATTTCTATCAACTCTTTCGTTCATAACCTAAAAAGTTTGCGAAAAAGGCTAGATTTTCGGTTATAAACGAAAGATTCATTTAGACAAGCAAGGAGGATACTTCCTTTCCGCATCCCCCTTTATCGGCCGGATATTCCCTCTATAGAATCATCATTGTTGCATCTATATATCCACCGCGTTGCATCTATACTTCCACCGTGCTGCATCTATAGATGCAGCAAATCCCTTAACCTATCCTAATAATGCTGCTTATTGTCACCTATTTAGAAGCGAAATCATTATATTTGCGCCCATATATGCCAATACGTTGACTAAGCGATGGCAAAACAGCTTGTAAAAAACAAAACTGAATAATAACGAATTTCATCTGAATGAAACAGTACAAAACCGTAAACAACCTTGTAGGCTGGATTACCTTCCTCATTGCAGCGACGGTCTACTGCATGACCATCGAACCTACTGCAAGCTTTTGGGACTGCCCGGAGTTCATCACCACCGGCTATAAGCTGGAAGTAGGACACCCGCCCGGCGCACCGTTCTTCATGCTGGTAGCCAACCTATTCTCACAATTTGCTTCCGACGCCTCCACCGTTGCCAAGATGGTGAACTACATGAGCGCGCTGATGAGCGGCGCATGTATCCTGTTCCTTTTCTGGAGCATCACGCACCTGGTACGCAAACTTGTGGTGACAGACGAAAACAATATCACACGCGGCCAGATGGTTACCATCATGGGTAGCGGTCTGGTGGGCGCACTTGCCTACACGTTCAGCGATACCTTTTGGTTCAGCGCTGTGGAAGGCGAGGTGTATGCCTTCTCCTCACTGTTCACTGCCGTCGTATTCTGGCTCATACTGAAATGGGAGGACGTTGCCAACGAGCCTCACAGTGATCGCTGGCTGATTCTCATTGCCTACCTGACCGGTCTGAGTATCGGCGTGCACCTGCTGAATCTGCTCTGCCTGCCCGCCATCGTACTGGTGTATTACTACAAGAAGGTGCCCAATGCCAACGCAAAAGGTTCCCTGCTGGCATTGCTCGCTTCGGGCATACTGGTAGCAGCCGTACTCTACGGCATCGTGCCGGGTATCGTGAAAGTGGGCGGCTGGTTCGAACTGCTCTTCGTCAACACGCTGGGCATGTCCTTCAACACGGGTGTCATCGTATATATCATCCTGTTGGCAGCCTGCCTCATCTGGGGTATCTACGAAAGCTATACCGAACGCAACAAGGCACGTATGGCACTCTCGTTCATACTCACCATCGCCATGCTGGGTATCCCGTTCTACGGACACGGTACCAGCTCGGTAGTTATCGGTGTCATTGTCATTGCCGCATTGTGGCTCTACCTCCGTCCGAAGACGCAGGCAGCCGTCAAAGAAAAATTCCGCGTATCGGCACGCACGCTGAACACCTCGCTGCTCTGCACCATGATGATTGTCATCGGATATTCCTCGTATGCACTTATCGTCATCCGCTCCACCGCCAACACGCCGATGGACCAGAACTCTCCGGAAGACATCTTCACACTGGGCGAATACCTGGGACGCGAGCAGTATGGCACACGCCCGCTGTTCTATGGCCCTGCCTTCTCCTCGCAAGTGGCGCTGGACGTGAAAGACGGTTACTGCGAACCGCGCATCAAGTACAACGGCACGAAGTTCATCCGCAAGGAGAAAGCTACACCCGATGAAAAGGATTCGTACATCGAAATCCCCGGACGCATTGAGTACGAATATGCCCAGAACATGCTGTTCCCGCGTATGTACAGCAGTGCCCATACACAACAATACCATGCCTGGCAGGACATCAAGGGTTACGATGTGCCCTATGACAAATGCGGTAACATGATTATGGTAAACATGCCCACACAGTGGGAAAACATCAAGTTCTTCTTCTCCTACCAGCTCAACTGGATGTACTGGCGCTACTTCATGTGGAACTTCGCCGGACGCCAGAACGACATACAAGGCAGCGGAGAAATTGAACACGGCAACTGGATTACCGGTATCCCGTTCATCGACAACTGGCTGGTGGGCGACCAGAGCCTCTTGCCTCAGGAACTGAAAGACAACAAGGGACACAACGTATTCTACTGCCTGCCCCTGCTGCTGGGTATCATCGGCCTGCTATGGCAAGCCTACCGTGGGCAGAAAGGCATCCAGCAATTCTGGGTGGTCTTCTTCCTCTTCTTCATGACCGGTATTGCCATCGTGCTCTACCTGAACCAGACTCCGAGCCAACCGCGCGAACGTGACTATGCCTACGCCGGTTCGTTCTACGCCTTCGCCATCTGGATTGGTATGGGTGTGGCAGGACTCGTCCGTCTGCTTCAAGACTATGCCAAGATGAAGGAACTGCCTGCTGCCGCCATCGTTTCCGTAGCCTGCCTCTTTGTCCCCGTGCAGATGGCAAGCCAGACTTGGGACGACCACGACCGCAGCGACCGCTACATGGCACGCGACTTCGGCCAGAACTACCTGATGTCCCTACAAGAAAGCGGCAACCCGATTATCTATACCAACGGTGACAACGATACCTTCCCCCTCTGGTACAACCAGGAGACCGAAGGTTTCCGTACCGACGCCCGCACCTGCAACCTCTCGTACCTGCAGACCGATTGGTACATCGACCAGATGAAGCGCCCCGCCTACGACAGTCCTTCTCTCCCCATCACGTGGGACCGAATGGAGTACGTAGAAGGCACCAACGAATACGTCCCCATCCAGCCTGAGTACAAGAAAAGCATCGACCAGCTCTATGCCGAAGCCGAGAAGCAGGCACTGGACGGTAATCCCGAAGCACTGGTCAATGTAAAGAAAGAATTCGGTGACAACCCGTATGAGCTAAAGAATATCCTCAAGAACTGGGTGCGCAACAAGAATCAGGACTTGAAGGTGATTCCTACCGACAGCATTGTCATCAAGGTAGACAAGGAAGCCGTGCGCCGCAGCGGCATGATGATACCGGGCGACTCAATCCCCGACTACATGCACATTTCGCTGAAAGGCAAACGCGCCCTCTACAAGAGCGAGTTGATGATGCTCGAAATGCTGAGCGAGGCCAACTGGGAACGCCCCATCTATATCGCTGTCAGCGTAGGCAGGGAGAACCAGCTGAACATGGAGAACCACTTCGTTCAGGAAGGTCTTGCCTATCGTTTCACTCCGTTCGACACCAGTAAGACGGGCGTGACAATAGACTCCGAAAAGATGTACGACAACCTAATGAACAAGTTCAAGTTCGGTGGCATCGACAAGCCGGGCATCTATATCGACGAGAACGCCATGCGCATGTGTCACTCTCACCGTCGCATCTTCTCCCAACTCGTGCAGCAGCTGATGCGTGAGGGCAAGAAAGACAAGGCAAAAGCCGCCCTGGACTATGCCGAAAAGATGATTCCCGCCTACAACGTGCCTTACGACTGGCAGAACGGTGCCGTACAGATGGCGGAAGCCTACTACCAACTGGGCGAAACCGCCAAGGCGGACGAGATGATGAAAGCCCTTGCTGACAAGGCTGTAGAGTACCTGACCTGGTATCTGAGCCTGGACGACAACCGCTTCATGATTTCTACCCGTGAATTTGAATACCACTGGGCTGTACTCGATGCCGAGGTGAAGGCCATGAAGAAGTACAACTCCAAGCTCGCCGAAATCTACGAGCCGAAGGTGGAAGAACTGTATAATATGTATGTGGACAGAATGAAGGAGTGAGAATAAGGATTAGGGATTAAAGGATTAGGGATTAGCCTGTGCAGTTCATCACTAATCATTAATAACTAATCCTTAACCCCTAATCCTTAATCCCTAATTAATCATTAATCACGTGTTTATAGAACAACCTCCTGAGTTTTTTCGCAAACTATATCCCGGTGCAGTCTGGAGGATGGACCCCAATGAAAAAGCCGTTTATCTGACTTTCGACGATGGCCCTATCCCCGAAGTAACTCCCTGGGTGCTCGACCTGCTGGATAAGCACAACATCAAAGCCACCTTCTTCATGGTAGGTGACAACATACGGAAGCATCCGGACGAATTCCGGATGGTCGTTGAGCGTGGGCACCGCATCGGTAACCACACCTTCAACCATATCCGTGGATTTGAATACACGGCCAAGAATTATCTGGGAAATACCGAACAGGCGAAGATTTTCATGGAAATGGGTGGGGACATCAATTGCAATGTGGAGAAGGTTCTCTACCCTCTCTTGTTCCGCCCTCCCCACGGCCATATGTTCGCCAACCAGTATCTCACGCTGAAACGAACCTACAAGATTGTGATGTGGGACCTCGTGACCCGCGACTACAGCAAGAAGCTGCGCGGTCCGCAAGTGCTAGCCAACGTGATGCGCTACGCCCGCAACGGCTCCATCATCACCTTCCACGATTCCTTGAAATCCTGGTGCAACGGAAACCTGCAGTACGCATTGCCGCGCGCCATTGACTTCCTGAAGGAAGAGGGATATGAATTCAAAGTATTATAAACTTGAAACAGCAGAAAGTTACCAACATCTGCTGTCACAATAAATTCCACATAAAATAAGAAGGGGTTGTCTCGGCAAAAGGCAACCCCTTACATTTTATAGGCTCATGTCCTGTTCCACAAGAATAAACAGATGTTTTATAATTACCAAGTAAATGTACATCTGTATTCATCCCACTGGTCTTTTACAACCAGTTCCGTAGGATAACTGTCGGAATTCAATGTCCATGTAAAATACATATCGGACACAGAGTCCTCGCCATTGTATGTATAATGCCCTACAAGCGGCAGATGTTTCGTAGCCTTACCAAGCATGCCTCCATAATAGGCATATATCATCTCGTCCATATCCACATCCAGTATTTCATCAAACAACATCAGGCAGCCCTTATTCTCGATAGGAGCTGTTATATTATCCGTCGTATAGTCTATAGCAGCACTATACTCCCACTCGTCATTGCTGTCGATAATTCCGTCACCATTGAGATCCCCACTAGCTACATAACGTGTGGAAGTCTTCACCACATCTCCATCCTTATAGGTAATGTTCGTTATTTCACCATCGCTTTCAGAGCGTTTCATTACAACCAGATGGCCTTCAGTGTCGTATTCCATCTCCCAAGTAAACTCATCGGCATCGGGAGTACCAGCGTGGTCTATTGAGTTGCAAAATTCCACATAACCATCGCTGTTGAGCTGCAAGTTCAGTTCTGTAACATCGCCCTCTTCATCCGTCACGGTGATTCTTGCTCGGTCCTTTGCAACATCTGCCTTTGTAGTAGCGGGAAAGTACTCAAAGACGGCTTTATCCCCATCCTCAGTTGTAATGTTCGTCACCAGCCCTTCTTCATTGTGAGAAATCGCCATGCCCGAAACCGACTTCGGAAGCCCTCCCGTAAACACTTGCGAAGGATTGACCACAGTGGCGGTGTTTTCGCCACCCTCACCATTCTCATTTTCGTCATCGTCACTGCAAGCAGTGAATCCCAAGCACAACGCCACACCCAACATGGAGGCAGCCATCATTTTAAACATTTTCATAAGTTACAAATCTTGTTTTATCCCCATCCCTCTAAGGAAAATCCATAATAACAAAAGTATAAGGAATGCCGTCCGTATCTCACGACAACAAGACTCTGCCATTCAAACCCGGACAGATACTTTTGGCCATTTATCATTCCCAGACAAAGCTTAATATTTTTTGCAAAGTAATAAACTTTTCCTTTCACTCCTTGTCACTGAAAAAGGTGATTTTTCAGCCACATACAGAAAAAATTCAGTATCTCCGATAAAAAGCAAAATGAATAAGACGTATATTTGCAACAACTAAGCACAGATTGAATTCCACTAAAATATACCGATATGAGGGTACGCCATACTAAGCTATTATCACTCCTCTTTTCTTTAACCACTATCCTGCTTCACGCCGGAGAAATACCAACAGACACTCTGTTGGCACACTTCTACAACCGGGCAGCCAATCTCATGGAAGAAGGACACTACGATGAAGCGCAACGTAGCTTCGACAGCGCCTTTGCCACCCGGAACGTAAAGCACTCCTTCATGTATCCCATCTTGCTGAACGAACAAGCCACACTGCTGATCTATGTGGGAAAGACAGAAGAAGCCTTTGCCATGAAAAAAAATATGCTCCCCTACCTGCCGCAGATAGATGATTTGGAAAAGCACATCAGCGTATACAACGATTTGGGCCTCCTCTACCGTCAGCACCAAATGAATGACTCTACACTCTACTATTACAATAAAGCACTGGACAGTGCCTTGCAATATGGTGACGAAAGCTGGATAGCCCACATCTGCAACAATGTGTCCATCCTATACTTCAATATCAGGCAGCTGGACGAAGCAGAAAAGTATACCGACATGGCCACCGAACATGCCGCCAGAACCGAAGACCCATTCGTAGCTTTCACCACCTGGCAAATCAGAGCAACCATAAAGGCTGAACTGAACAAGCTGGATGATGCTGAAAAATCCAACCTCAAAGCCTGGAACATTGCCTGCCACGGAGAGGGAAACGAAGACTTATGGAAGATACGCTGCCTGCCCGGCATGCTGAGACTCTTTGAACGAAAAGAACAACCCGATTCCATAGACCACTACTTGAAATTGGGGAACAAACTAGTACAACGGGTACCATCCAACTCCATCGCTGCCATAGGATTCATACAATCGAGGGCAGCCACCGAAACAAACCGCAAAAACTATGCCCGCGCCTTGAAGGACTTCCACTGGCTGCGTAACCGGAAAACCGGTACCGAGCCCAAAACATTATTTACACAAATGGCACGATGCTACGATGCCTTGGGAAACCCCAAACTGGCCTACACCTATATGGATAGTGCCCGCATGTGGACTGATACGCTGGCACAGCACAATCTGACGCAACAAATGGCAGAATTCAACGTGAAATATCACACGCAAGAAAAGGAATTGGAGATAGCCCACCTGCAACAAGAACAACTGGAACACCAAGCCTTCCTGCTCAAAGCCTCCATTGCTGTAGCCCTTCTGTCTGGCCTTGCTCTAATTACTTTGTTGACGCTCCGCCACAAGAAACGAATGGCCGAAAAGAAGATTGAACTGCTAAAGCAAGAAAACGAACTGAACTCGGCACGCCGCTACATTGAAGGGTTGGAAGAGGAATGCAAATATTTTGCCAAGGAACTGCATGACGGTATAGCCAACGACCTGCTGGGGCTTCAAATGAAGATAGAAACTTCTGCCGGCAAAGGGAATGAGCAGGAACTGGCCTCACTCGTCAGCAAACTGAGAAACAACGTGCGGAATATCTCACACGAACTGATGCCTCCCGAATTCGAGCATCTCAGTCTAGACCAGATACTCGACCGTTATGCTGCCAAACTGGCCGAGAACACCGGCATAGAGGTCAGCTATCATCCAACGGAGAACAACGCATCACGCCATCTTCCCAATGAAACCGCTTATGAGCTGTACCGCATCGTACAAGAACTCACCATGAACATCGTGAAACATGCCTCAGCCAGTCATATAGTCATCAGTCTCCGTGCCGACAACGAAAATAAATATACCCTGCAAATTACAGACAACGGTAAGAATGCAAACAAGCAACAAACAGCAACAAACAACAATGACGGCATAGGATTGCGTACCGTAAACGACCGTATCAGAGCCATCAACGCTACCGCCAATGTATGCTCGTCAACAGAAAACAACGTTTTCACCCTACTGCTTAACATAAACGAATGAAACCAAACAAAGAAACATACAGAATACTGGTAATAGATGACCACCCGATTGTTGCTGAAGGTATCATCGCATTGGCCTCGCAACTCGAAGGAGTGGCGTGCAAAGGAGCCACTTGTGCAAAAGACGTGGAACAACTGACCCTCAAAGAGAGATTCGACCTTTGCATCATCGATCTGGAACTACCGGATATGAATGGATTCCAGCTCATATCCCACCTTCACAGCCGGATACCCGAATGCGGCATTTTAATCTATACCATGCATGAAGAACCTTGGATCATAGCCAAATTATCCACCCTAAACATCAACGGAGCTGTTTCAAAAAATGCCAGCACCAGCGAATTGAGAGACGCCATCAGTACACTGAAAAACGGAACCAGATACTTCAGCAATGTTTTCAGCGAACTGGACAAGGAAAAACAAAACACCCTACCACATGCACTTCCCGAATTGTCGAGACGTGAAAAAGAAGTGCTCGCCTATCTCTCGCAAGGACTGAGCACCTCTGAAATATCCCAATTACTATTTCTCAGCATCAATACAATACAGACTTACCGGAAGCGCCTGATGGAAAAACTGGAGGCCAAAAACGTTGCAGAACTTGTCTACAAGGGGAAGAGCTTATTCTGAGAACACTTGTCATTCGCCCGGACAGTTACAAGCCTCCAGCTTCTCAAGCTTCGCCTTCGGAAAAGGAGGAAAATCAACTTAGCGGATACTCACCGTCATCGGATTGCGTACCTTCTGTGCAAATGCCGCCATATAGCTATTCCAGGCTTCAGCCGTCTTGATGTCCGCACGGTCCCAGGCAAAACCCCAGTAATACACGTAGTCGGCACCCGGCTCATAGTCGCTGACAGCCAGTACATGACCGTCCGCATTGTTACGCATCTTCTTCTCCTCTATGGGGAAAAGCACGGTTTTGGCTTCCTTCACAACGGCAGGGAAAGCGGCCCCCATAAATATCTTGCCATTATCCGGTCCGGTAGTGGGATCTACATACGTCATATAGCCACCGGCAGCATCAGCCACTACAGCACCGTCCGGTTCGTGCAGCACAATACCGGTAACAATGGGCAAGGATTCCTTTAGATTGCTATACGAAACGGCAGTACGGTTCAGATGAGAACCGGCATCCAGCGTAATCAGACGCGTTTCCACCACCGCAGTATCCCCTTTCACAGCCAACGGATTGAACTCCAGCTTCACCGTGAAGCGCAACGGACCGTTGTCCAGCACCTCCTGCGTCTTGTAGCACCACGGATAGATAATGGTATCATTCACCATCAATGCAGACACTCCGGCTCCCAGTGTTGGGCCTACTGCATAGCAGTCCATGCCATAACCGTGGTCTATATGATAGGAGAATGTACGTACCAGCTCATCGGCAGCCTTCGGGTCTGTCTTGCGCAATTCATTAACCTGCTTCCAGGAGTCTGCATCCAGTTCCTTGGCATACATGTCTTCCAGTACCGGTGCAGCAGTGCCTCGCTTCGTGAACAAGTCGTAGCCGAAACCGCGTTCACCCCTTGCCTGCAATGCAGGACCGTAGGCACGGAAGCCTACCAAGTCGTTCTCCCAGGCCATGTCGTCCAGACGTTCGGGATACTGCCGCCCACAAGCCCTTACCTCCACATCGACGGGAGTACCGGCCTGGACGGTATATGCAGCCGATGCATTGGCGGCTACCGTAGCAGGGAAGATTAATTTGTCATCGTAGGTCACTTGGTAGGGAACCTGTTCCCCTTCGACATTCAGAACCACAATCTGTGCGGTGTCTGCCAAATTCAGGCGGTTTGAGATTTCGGTCATGGACACCTCTACCATCTCATCGGAACGGTCCATCGCCAACGGATTAGTTACCGTAACAGTCACTGTCTTGCTATCGTTACAAGCAAGACAGCAGAGGGCCGCCATACATAATAAAAGAAAGTTTCTCATATAATCATTGCTTTTTCCTAATCAGTTGTATAACTTTCTTTTAGGCGCGGATTTCGCGGATTATACGGATTTTCCTTATCCTTTCCGCGAAATCCGCGTAATCCGCGCCCAAAAGAAAAAGGTGACAAGTGACATTATCCTGCCACTTTATCACCTTCTCAATTATCCTTCAAATTTATTTCGGTTGCTTTCCGATGTAAGCCAAGATACCGCCGTCTACATAGAGGATGTGACCGTTTACAGCATTAGAAGCTTCCGATGCCAGGAACACTGCCGGACCGGTAAGTTCTTCCGGGTCCAGCCAGCGGCCTGCCGGAGTCTTGGCGCATATGAACGAGTCGAACGGGTGACGGCTACCGTCGGCCTGCTTTTCACGCAACGGAGCAGTCTGCGGGGTAGCGATGTAACCCGGGCCTATACCGTTACATTGAATGTTATATTCACCATATTCAGAGCAGATGTTACGAGTCAGCATCTTCAAGCCACCCTTGGCAGCAGCATAGGCCGATACAGTCTCACGACCCAGTTCGGACATCATAGAGCAGATATTGATAATTTTACCGTGGCCCTTCTTCATCATGGCAGGCAGAACAGCCTTTGATACGATGAAGGGAGCATTGAGGTCGATATCGATTACACGGCGGAAGTCAGCAGCCTCCATCTCGTGCATAGGAACACGGCGGATGATACCGGCATTGTTTACAAGGATATCAACGGAGCCTACTTCTTTTTCAATCTGGGCTACCATAGCCTGAACAGCAGGTTCATTAGTCACGTCACATACATAACCGTGTACTTTGATACCCTTTGCAGCATATGCAGCCAGTCCTTTGTCTACCAACTCCTGGTTGATATCGTTGAAACAGATAGTTGCTCCTTGCTCTGCAAAAGCTGAAGCGATAGCAAAACCGATACCATAAGAAGCACCTGTAACAAGGGCTACTTTACCTTCCAAAGAAAAATTCAAATACGGATTCATAACGTTAAATTATTAAGTTTAAATAAGTGATATTCTATTTATGTACGATTTGCAAGTAGTTTATACTCAATGGAAACTTTATTTTGGGAGAATGCCTTCCCTATAAGGAAATCGCAGCGAATGCTTTTCGTATCGTAGCTTTTCACATCATCGGGATGCTCAGCATAGCGAATTTCATAGTTCGTTTTCATGATTGCACTACATTTAATAAGTTATAACTTCAGCCATCAAATACACATCGTTTGCGTACACGATGCAAATGTAACAAAAGAAAATGGAGAAACCGTATAAATTTGTGTCAATTATATAGCAATATCGTTCAAAGATTCGTAAAAAGAAAAAATCTATACCTATAGTGCCAACAAGAGGGGGAAAGAATAACAAAAAAACCCACTAAAACTTGCGATTTTAGTGGGTTTTTAGCTGCAATTAGCTGTATCGTAGTTGGACTACCAGGATTCGAACCTGGACAAACAGAACCAAAACCTGTTGTGCTACCATTACACCATAGTCCAAACATAGGGCTTTCTGTTAAAAAGCGGTGCAAAGATAAAAGGAAGCCCCGAAATATCCAAATATTTCGGGGCTATTTTTACTGCCGAAGCATTATTTCCTTAATTACTTCTCTTTAGGATACCGCTATTTGGCGATAATCAGATAGTAATTCTTCTTGCCGCGCTGTACCAGCAGGTATTTTTCGTCCAGCAGGTCGGCTGTCGTAATCACCTGGTCGAAAGCAGCCAGTTTCTCCTTATTCAGAGAAACGCCACCGCCTTGCACCAGCTTACGCATCTCGCCCTTGGAAGCGAATACAGCAGCATTATCCACGAACAAATCCACCGCCTTCACACCGGCAGCCAGTGCATCACGGGATATTTCGAACTGGGGAACACCCTCGAACACAGCCAGCAGCGTATCTTCGTCCAACTTCTTCAGTGCATCAGAAGTTGCATTGCCAAACAAGATGTTGGATGCATCCACAGCAGCATTATAGTCCTCTTCGGAGTGAACCATGATAGTCACTTCCTTGGCCAGACACTTCTGAAGGACGCGCAAATGGGGAGCAGCCTCGTGCTCGGCCGTTAGAGCGTCAATCTCCTCCTTGGACAGTGCAGTGAATATCTTTATGTAGCGTTTGGCATCCTCGTCGCTCACGTTCAGCCAGAACTGGTAGAACTTATATGGAGAAGTGTAGCGCGGGTCGAGCCAGATGTTTCCGGACTCTGTCTTGCCGAACTTGCCACCGTCGGCCTTCGTAATCAGCGGGCTGGTCAGTGCAAACACCTCCCCGCCGTTCGTACGGCGAATCAGCTCGGCACCGGTAGTGATGTTACCCCACTGATCGCTGCCACCCATCTGGAGCTTGCAGCCTTTGGTTTCATACAGATGAAGGAAGTCGTATCCCTGCAACAGTTGGTAGGTGAATTCCGTGAAGGAAAGACCGTCACGTGCCTCACCGTTCAGACGCTTCTTTACAGAATCTTTCGCCATCATATAGTTCACGGTGATGTGCTTACCCACTTCACGGGCAAAATCGAGGAAAGTGAAGTTCTTCATCCAATCGTAGTTGTTCACCAACTCGGCACGGTTGGGGGCATCCGAATCAAAATCCAGGAACTTGGAGAGCTGGGCCTTCATACCGGCCAGATTGCGCTGCAACGTCTCTTCCGTAAGCAGATTGCGTTCTGCAGACTTTCCGGAAGGGTCACCAATCATACCCGTAGCACCGCCAATCAGTGCCAACGGCTTGTGTCCGCAACGCTGGAAGTGACGCAAAATCATCACACTGCAAAGGTGCCCGATGTGCAAAGAGTCCGCAGTAGGGTCGAAACCAATGTATGCAGTCACTTGTTCCTTAGCCAGAAGTTCTTCCGTACCCGGCATCATATCGTGGAGCATGCCACGCCATCTTAATTCTTCTACAAAATTCATCGAATGATTAAGTTATCTGATTAATTATTTAAGTGATTATCTATGAATTGTTTGATTCCTATTTTAATCTGCGCAAAAATACGACTCTTTATTCGAAGAAACAACTCTTAGGGTTTAAAAAAGACTTTGCAGACATTTCTCCGGAGTGTTTCTCCAAGCTCCTCGGGAGAGATGCCGCGCACTTCGGCAGCGCGTGCATACAATTCCCCGATGGAAACTTCACTTTCATCCGTTTCGATGAACAGCCGGTCGGCAGGTACCCGGCACAAGGCTGCTTCCTGGTATTTCTCCCCGAATGAAAGATAAAAGCCATGTTTCAGATATTCCTCCGCCAGCGCCGCCTTGCCACGGAAACCATGTATTATCCACGGATTCGACGGGCGCAAGTCCCGCTTCACCTTCAGCAGTTCATCAACCGCCTTCACCAGATGAATCACCAGCGGCTTTCCCACTTCCTCTGCCAAACATGCCTGGTGTCTGAACACTTCCACCTGCAAATCCATCGGAGCATCTGCCAGCTTGTCCAGCCCGGCTTCGCCCACGGCAAGTACTTGGGGATGACGCACTAACTCCTCCAGGCCGCACACCCTGCTAGCCACAGCACCTTCAACTCCAGAGTGTTCACCTCCACTCCGACCTATATGCCAGGGATGTATCCCCACCGAATACCATCCGCCGCTCTGTGGAGAGAACGTTTCGGGATAGCAATTTGCAATGGCAGTTCCGGGTACTTGCGGAAACCGGTGTGTATGTATGTCTACTGGAATATTCATGGAACGGGATCATATCCGGAACCTCCCCAGGGATGGCAGCGCAGAATGCGCCTTACTGCCAGACAAAACCCCTTGAAAGGTCCGTGTTTCTTGATGGCCTCCACCGCATATTGCGAACAAGTGGGGGTAAAACGGCATGAAGGCCCTATCATGGGCGATATGCACTTCTGATAGAAATAGATGGGAAGCAGCAGCAGATATGAAAGCAGACGCTTCATGACACCTGCGGAGTTTGCTCGGCTTCAGCATTTGCCGCTACCTTCTCGACAATGCGTGCCAAAGCTGTCTTCATACGGTCCTCAATGACAGAAGAGTCTACCAACTGGTCCGAAAGATAGATAAAGGCCACGGCCAGACGGCACTTTTTTTCCGTCAGCACGGCCAGCAGTCCGTGTTTGTTCATGCGGTAGGCTTCACGTATCTGGCGTTTCACGCGGTTGCGCTTCACCGCCCGCTTGAAACGGCGTTTCGAAACACTTACAAGAATGGAAACGGGTGCCTCCAGCTCCTCCACCGGCAGATACACCACACGCAAAGGGAAAACCGAAAACGAGCGTGAGCCGCCCGCAAACATCTTCTCTATCACTTTCTTCTTGTCCAACCGTTCGGACTTACGCAAGGTATTTGGCATGAGAAACAAGGATTAGGGATTAGGGATTAGGGATTAGGGATAAAGGATTAGGGATAAAGAATAAAGGAGGTGGAGGTGAATAGGTTCTTTCATCCTTTATCCTTTATCCTTTATCCTTAATCCCTAATCCTTATTTCTCTCTTTTTACTTTCCTTTATTATTCTCCTTGATAAACATGTCAAGCGCCGCCGTCATTGAGGGTGCCTGCACGCTGGGAGCTTCCAGGTCAAGACGAAGTCCGGCATCACGGACTGCCTGGGCAGTGGTAGAGCCGAATGTTCCGATCTTGATTTCCTTCTGGTCAAAATCAGGGAAATTCTTCTTCAAGGCACTGATGCCTGCCGGACTGAAGAACACCAGCATGTCATAATCAAAAGCCTCATCTGCAGCAAAGTCATTGCTGACAGTACGGTACATGACAGCTTCCGTGTGCTGAATCTTATTCTTATCCAGCAGATTCTTCACGTCATCATTGTGTACATCCGACATTGGTACCAAGTACTTTTCAGTCTTATGCTTAACAATGGAAGGTATCAAATCGTCAATCTTCCCGGTGTTTCCGAAGAAAATCTTACGCTTACGATACTGCACATACTTTTGGATATACAGAGCAACGGCCTCCGTCACGCAGAAATACTTCATTGTTTCGGGAATTGTCACACGCAATTCTGTACACAAGTGGAAGAAATGATCAATAGCATGACGCGAAGTAAAAATAACGGCAGTATGATCCAAGACCGAAATTTTCTGTTGTCTGAACTCTTTCGCTGAAAGGCTCTCCACTTTGATAAATGGGCGAAAATCTATTTTCACACCATACTTCTCGGCGATGTCGTAGTAAGGAGATTTCTCTGATGCCGGTTTCGGCTGCGACACAAGTACTTTCTTAATTTTCAACGTCCTAAAATTTTATTATCAAATAACTGTTTAGCTGCATCACACCTTGATATAACACAAAACAAGGCATGATTTCAAGGGCACAAAAGTACAAAATTAAAAGTAAACCGCCATATAAATTGTTACAAAAAAGCTTTAACCACTTGTATAACATCAATATTTTAGCAAAAAAGGCTAAAATCAATCCGATTATTATCGTCAGCTGCAAACTCAAATCAAAATAGACTATGAACAGAGCAAACGGGAAAAGGGCGAATCCCAAGTAATAAAGTAGCGTAGAATAGGACTCAAGCCATAGCGTTGTAACACTTTCGTCAAAAAAAATCCAACCCAGAAAAGAGTAAAGCATCCACTTCAAGCACAAATAGAGAAGACACATACCGATGTAAATCCCCAATAGAAGTCCCGGCGGCACATGGTGTACCAGTTCCGGCTGTATATCATTGAAGTAGTTGAAGATACAGACGCCTGCTAGGATGCAGGTCTGCAGGATGAGCAGCAGCAGATAGCGCATATCGGCGGCTGTGGAAGTGGCAAATATGCTGGTACGTTCGCGATGAAGCAGGAAATCCTTCACCAGTTGCAGCAGGAACTTGCGGCTGCGTGACAAGACATAGGCCGACAGAAAGAAACAGCACAAAAGGACCACGGTGATGCCATCGTCCATTCTCGGAGAATATGGAATAGGAATCCCCTCCGTCCCCACTACTGCCCAAGCCATCAACAGCCCTATCATATTGCAGCGAATTTACGGATGGAGGCGTCCCACAAGGGAGTGGTATATATCAGTTCCACGGCTTCCTGCGGTGTCTGCGCCACATGCCAGATGGCACCGTGCTGCACGCGCATGAAGTTTTCGTCCACCGCCTGCCGGAGCATATCGAGCAGAGGGTCGAAATAGTTCTTGACATTCAGTATCACAATCGGGTTCAGATACAGTCCGAGTTGCTTCCAAGTGATGATTTCCAGCAGTTCTTCCAGGGTGCCGCAACCACCGGGCAGGGCGATGACGGCATCGCTCAAGTCGGCCATTGTCTTTTTCCGTTCGTGCATGCTTTCCACTTCCACGAGTTGGGTAAGTCCGGTGTGATGCCATCCCTGCTCCACCATGAAGCGGGGAATGACGCCCGTCACCTCTCCCCCTGCCCGGAGTGCCGCATCGGACACAGCGGACATCAGTCCCATATTTCCCGCACCATTAATCAAGCGAATTTGCCGCTGCCCCAGCAGAGTGCCCAACTCACGGGCTGCATCGAAATAAACGGAATCTATCTTTGTGCTCGAAGCACAATATACGCATACGGAATTTATCTTGTTCATCATCTTGCCACACCCTTTTTTAGGTATCGCCACAAAGGTACATGATTTCGGGGAGATTTGAAACAAGAGAGTCTTATTTCCAAAGTTCTTCCGGATTTGTGGTGCGGACGCTGTTCTCGAACAGCCATTGGGTGCCACCGCTCCGAACGGTAAATCCGACGGGAATAGGTGCAAGTCTCCGGTCACCCGGCAAGGGGTCGCCTGTTTCATCGTCCATGCGGCTCAGTTCATGCATGCTGTACCAATAGTTATTTTTGGCCATATACGTGTCATAGTATTGCCCTTCATTTGCTTTTCTGTTTATAGCCTTACACAGACCGTTCGATAGGAAAAAATACGAAAAAGCTCTTCCTTCTCACTCATATCTGTCAATTTTCCATAAATTTGCAATGGACCTAAAACATCATGATGTGAAATACAAACGTTGGATTTACTTAACCGTCACTTTCGTCATCATATTGGCAGGACTTGCTTCCCGGAAATATGGCAATGCATTGCCTAAATTTATTGCAGAGTATATTGGCGATACACTTTGGGCAGCTATGGTCTATTGGGGATTACGCTTTCTCTTCCCTTCGGCATCCATACTCAAAGTGGCCGCAATCTCCTTACTGTTTTCTTATTGCATAGAAATCAGCCAATTATACCAGGTCGATTGGGCGAATGCCATACGAAACACCACGCTCGGAGCATTGGTCTTCGGGCATGGATTTTTATGGTCGGATATGATATGTTATACTGTCGGGGTAATGTTATCTGCCACCGTAGATTCTTGCGCTTCCTTTTCTTCTTCGGATGAAGCAGTATAAAAACAAGACGCGGACAAAGGAACACAGATTCTATGCAAGCCGCTATTATCCCCGCCAAAAGCATTCGTAGGACACATTTCACGAGGCTACACCTTTTACTCCGGATGGCTACACCCTTTCTATGCGATGGTATAGCCATCTGCAAAAAAGGGTGTAGCCCGGCACGGAGGATAGTTACAACATTAGAAATGGTATGACTGTTATATGACAAAAAAATATCCTAACATGCAAGATATGGGATATCTGATGTTAGGATAACGATAAAAATAGTCAATTCATATCAAGGCAAGACGGCCTAATTATCAATACAAAAGAGACTGCGTTTGTTTATGATAAACTGCATTTTTCTTTTGAAGATTTACGGCTATTGACAAGAGAAGCTACTAAATAAAAGATATTAATGATTACATAGCATAGAAAAAACTTCCACACTTTAATCGTTTCTTTTAGCCACTCCTCAACCCATAAGATATCAATCTTATCCCCACATCGATTTTCAATCTCATATTTATAACTAATTTCACAATTAATAATTGCGTATATAATTAATAATGAAAGAATTATTGATGTGGCAACAAACACAATTCTAAGCCATTTCATAATCTATCTTGTTTTATAAACTACACCTCCTGGTTTGGATATTCTCACTAAATGATTCTGCATTGATATTGGAAGAACAAATCTGTTGACAATAGGAATAGTAGTCCATGTTCCCAAATTACTTGTTTGTTGTAGCCTTGTCCCTTTCAGAGCATTTGACCCACTTTTATTCAACACGTCAGATACCATTGTTGTACAATTATTACTTGTCAGCTTATATTCATCAATAATACGAGCAGAAGAACTGTTATAATAATCACTTTTAGGATTATCTGGCATTGTAGTTGACATATTAATTAAACTTTTCGTCTAAAATATTAGCAACTTTTTCATCTGCCACATCTGTTACTACAAATACAGACATTCCACCAGCTGCTTTTTTTGTCATTGTAAGCTTTTGCTTCATCCCCCATTAACTTTAAAAGAACACCGGAACCATTTCCTAAAGAATTAGAGCTTCTATCTGGCCCTTTATTAGTTCCATTGTATCGTCCGTAGCTATAAACAGTCATATTAGATCCTTCACCAACACTAATCCATGTGTGACCAAAGGACTGAGTTTCAGTGCAAATTCTAATACTATCTCCATTCACATCAATATTAACAACCGGACTATTCGCCCCGTACTGATACGGAGACATCGAATAATACTTCTCGGCAAATCTGTCATTAGTCGTAAACCTTCCTAACGCCGTATCATAATGTCTCGCCCCATAATCATACCAGTTCAAACCCTTCTTCGTATCAAGCTCCT